>DAOSBX010000008.1 GCA_035361075.1 Candidatus Hydrogenedens sp.
GTATTAAAAAAGGTTTTGTGTGAACCAAAAGTATATTGGCGATTAAGTGCGACTTGTGTTTACCTTGAAAATTTAGAAATATTAAAAACCGAACCACAATACCAACTTTGGTTAAAAGATTATGAACATGTATTAGCTGGATTACTGTCTTTAGGTTCTGAATTGAGTAATACAATCAAAACGAATATAAATTTAGAAAATGAATACGAGACCATAGCAGATAATTTGAAAACGTGGAATGAATTGTTATCAGCTCTTGGAGATGCAGATAAAGATGGATGGATAAATAGAGTAGAATATAATAATTGTATCAGTTTTGGACTTGGTTTAAATGATTATGTAACGGTAGTATTAAATCCTGATTTAGATGGAACACAATCTCCTCAAGAAGCCCTTATCTTAATAGATAAGAAAGGTTTGGTCTCCCTTTCACTTATCATTTTATTATGTATATTTTCTATCAGAAAATCAGTAAAACCTCCAATGAAAAGTTAACATCATAAGAACGAATTATACAACACAAACTGCTATTATTTTGTCATTTTTGCATAATTTACCAATATGTCAAGAATTTCTTGGGCGGTGTTTTCCCAACTAAAATGTTTTGCTCTTTCCTTTGATTTCTTTACAAGTTCTTCCCGCAACTTATTATTTGTTAGTATTATATAAAGTTGAGCAGTTATTTCCTCTATATCATAAGGATTAACCAGTATACCACAATCGCCAACAATTTCTGGTATAGAAGAGCAATTAGAAGCGAGTACGGGTGTTTCACAATTCATCGCTTCAATAACAGGCAAACCAAATCCTTCCCATAACGAGATAAGCACAAGGACATCAGCCGAGCTAATTAATGCTACTTTCTCATTTTCATTTTCAAGATAGCCTAAATAATGTATTCTATCTGCATATTTACTTTCTTTCATTTTTTTCAATATCGGTTCATACAACCAGCCAAGACTACCAACAATAACAAGTTGATGTGGTATTTGTGGATAGTTATCCACAAGTTTTTCGTATGCTTCAATAAGTCTTATGATATTTTTGCGAGGCTGAATTCTCCCCAGATAAAGAATAAAAGGCTTATGAATAGAATATTTTTCCCGAACAGACATTTGTTCTTGTTCCGAAACTTTAGATATTTCTTTACTTACACCCAAATACACCCTAAATAGACGGTTTTCAATTTTTGGGAATCTGTCAAGAATAGTTTGTTTTGAAGAATCACTTATTGTAAAGAATAATTGATTAGTATATATCGCCATGTTTAATTGTAATTTTGCTTTCGCTCGAGCAGTCCATGTAAATTCTTGAGGGAAGTCGTAGTAAGCAATATCAAAAATAGTACATGATTTAGGACAATTACCGTAAAATGGCGTTTGTAATGAAGGTGAGAAGAAAATGTCTGGTGGATTCTTCCTTAATTCGTTTGCAAGTGCGGTTTGTGTCCAGAACTTTCTTTTTCTTAATACTCTGAACTCAATGGTTTCATTTTTTTGAACTGGGAAAAAAGATTGAGGTTCTTTATCAAGATAGATTCTAAGAGATTCATTTTTTAATAAAAGGCTCATAGATTTAAGTAGTTCATAACAAAATTGACCACTTCCTACTTTATGAACATCATTTGCTAATCTTCCATCAAAACCAATTATCATTTTTTTACCTTAAAAATATTTTATTCGTTATAAAAAACATGGTAAAATTAAATAGATTGATTATTTGCTTTTTAGGAGAATTAAATTTATAAAAGGTATTAAGAATAATTGTTACAATGAACGTTATTATATCATTGTATCATTGGTAAACGCACTAAGGAATAGCTCATGTTAACCTGGAACCGAGATAGTGAATCAGAAAAGAAACAACGACAAAAAACTTCTTCTGGAAAAGATACAGAACCACAAAAGACAAAATACGGAACCCGTGATTCACATGTAGACAATGCTCATAAAAGATTAGGAGAACTGCTTCTCGAAGAAAGATTAATTACAAAAGAACAACTTAATCAAGCATTAGAAATTCAATCTAAAACAGGAAGATTTTTAGGAAAGATATTAATAGAAAAAGGATTTATAGATAGGGATGTATTAGCAAACTGCCTATCAAAACAATGTCGAATACCGCATATTAAACTTGTTGAGTATGATATCAATTCTGATGTCGTTAAATTAATTCCAGAAGAAGTTTGTAGGAAAAGATACTTATTACCCATCGATAAATTAGGAAGAATAGTGACAGTTGCTATGGTTGACCCCTTGGATACAGAGGCATTAGAAGAAGTAAAAAGTCACTGTCCAGATTTGAGGATAAAGCCAATCCTATGTAGTTGGGAGGATTTAGAAAAAGCATTTGAAAAAGCATTTCGTAAAAATCGAATTAGTACAGACATATTATCCACACTTGGTTACAAAACAACAGAACCAGAAAAAAAAGAGCAGGAAGTAGTAGATTCAGTTGAAATAAAGGAAGAAAATCCACCACTTTCTACTGATGTTAATGAAGCGGTATTAGAAGAAATAGAGAAGGAATATGAAGAAGAAATACCTGAGAAGGTAACGGACTATGAAACGGAACAATCACAGGTGGCGGTAATTTCTGAACCTATTCCAACACCGACACAAGTTATAATAGACACATCATTAGTTCAAGCAATTCAAGACCTTCCAAAAATGCTTGCTGATTCAATCCGAGATTCATTAACTCAAGTAAATATAAATATTCCTTCACCGACAGTAATTCCTCCGCCACCTTCAATCACTCCTGAACATTTTGCTGAATTTATTGGAGAGATGAAAAATACATTTCGAGAATCAATATCGCAATTTGCCCATGAAATACACGCACGTTTAAGAGAAGAAATGATACAGGGGCAAAATCAAGTAGCAACAATGATACAAGAAGGTGTGAGCCATGTTATAAGTAATGCAGTCACAGCTATGCTTGATAACTTGAAGTTAGAACTATCGTCAATAGAGAAAGAAAATAAAATAAACATAGAGCAAATAGCGGAGACGATGCGTGAAGGAATTGGAGAAATATCTCAACAACTGTTAAATACGATTTCAGAAGAGATACGAAATTCAGCACAAGTAATGAGTCAGATGTCAATAGAGGTAACTAAGAGCATTGGTGAAGTCGTCCAAAAGATAGACCAAACGGATCAAAAAGAACCTAAAGAAGCATTCACACCTGAAAAAATGCAGGAAGTATTAGTAACAGTAAAAGAATCTATTGTTAGCGGTATTCAAAATACTCTTGAAGATGCAATAACAAAACTTATTCAGGAATTAAAAGAAACTCCAGAAGCAGAAGAACCCGACCCTGTTCTACTTAGTCTCACAGAAGCAATCCAAAAATTAGACCATGCCATTATTGAAAACCAAAAACAGCAAGAATTGCAAACTCAAAAAATGGCACAAATAACAGAGTCCATACTTCGTTCCGTAAGCGAAACAACTACACAAACAATAAACGAAATAAAAAAGGAACGGGAGAGTGAAAACAGCGATTTAGCGAGGGAAAAATCAATTATTGAACCGCTCATTCCAGAGCTAAAAGAAGTGGTTCAACAAGTCAAAGAATCGGTTCAGAAAACTCAAGAAATGCACAATGAGCAAACACAAAAAATAGCCCGATTAACAGAAACAACATTAGAATCAGTTCAACAAACTGCCCAATTAGTAGAAACATTAAGTATTATGGAAGGAAAAAGGGTAGAAACATTAGAAGAAAAGAAACAACGATTAGCATCTGTTGCTCCGTTTGGCAAAGGTTCGTCAACACCTCCACCAGAAATTGAAGAGTCCGACAAAGAGGTATGGAAGGCATTAGAATCTGAACAGCCGTTAGAGACCCTTACATTTGATAATTTCTTCCCCGGTACTGTAAACGCTTTCACATTTAAATTAAGTAAAGCAGTAGCAGAAAATCCAGGAACAGAATATAATCCATTTTTCCTCTACGGTAATGTCGGCATAGGCAAAACACACCTTATTAGTGCTATTGGTAACGAGATATTAAAGAAACATCCCAAAATGAGAGTAGGTTACGTTTCAGCAAGTCATTTCTCCAGAAGACTTGCCGAAGCACTTAAAGAAGGTGCTCTGGATCTATTTCGCGAAAATTATTGTCATTGGGATGTGCTAATTCTTGATGATATTCAGTTTATGGGTGGTAAAGTTGAAGCACAGGAAGAATTTTTCCACGTTTTTAACGTGCTACATCAAAGCAAAAGACAGATAATAATTGCAAGCGATAAAGCACCTGACCGATTAGGTTTGCTTGAGCAAAGATTAGTTTCCCGTTTTGCAAGTGGAATTGTTGCGGAATTAAAATCCCCAGAATGGGAAACACGGATGCAAATCCTACATAATCAAGTTAAAATGGCAGATGTTAAAGTGCCAGAAGAAGTGCTAAGTTTAATAGCGATGCGTGTTCCCAACGATATTAGGAAAATGATGGGTTCACTAAAGAAAATTATTGCCTTTGCTAAACTGGTAGGCCAAAACATTACCTGTGAAATGGCAGACGAAATATTAAGTCATTTAGGAATTGCCGCTGCTTAATACATATGTAAAACAGAAAATATTTAAAACCGTTTATGTGTTGAAAAATACTATAAATTAGGAGATTGAACAGTGAGAATTGCAAAGAAAAAATTACCAGAAATGTTATTAGAACTTGGAGTAATAACAAAAGAAAAACTTAACGAATGTATTAAAATACAACAACAAACTGGTAAGAATCTCCAAGATATACTCCTCGAAAAAAAGTATATAACAGAGGAAGTTTTAGTCGAAACTTTAAGTGAACAACTACAAATACCGCATATCCGAGTATCTAATTATTCGATTCCAAAGGAAGTTCTTGCGGAAGTCCCAGAAAGTTTAGCTAAACAATACCAAGTTCTCCCTATATCTGTTACAGGAGATATTCTTACGTTAGCAATGTCAAACCCATTAAATATCCTTGCATTAGACGACATCCGTATGATTACAGGCAAGGAGATTGAACCTGTTATTGCAATGCCTTCTGAATTACGCGAAGTCATCGAAAGAAATTATAGTGGCGATAGAGCTTCAGAACTGTTTGCATCCTTGTTAGCCGAGCATGCCCAACAAGAAGAATTGGAAGAAGTGAAAACAGTAACAGAAGAAGTCGAAGACGTTAGCAAAGTTGAGTCTGTTGAAGAAGATGAGCCCGTAAAGAAAATGGCTCGACTAATTGTATTAGATGCTTTAGAAAGAGGTGCATCCGATATTCATATAGAACCATTTGAAAAAATAATTCGTGTTCGTTATCGTGTTGATGGTGTCCTTGAAGAGGCAAAATCACCTCCCAAATCAATACAGTCCAACCTTATTGCCCGATTTAAAATTCTTTCAGGGTGCCGAATTGATGAACATCGACTACCTCAAGACGGTCGTTTTCGTATTCGTTTCCGTGGAAGAGAGATTGACTTTCGTGTAGCATTTTTGCCCTGTAAATATGGCGAGAAAATCGTATTACGTGTTTTAGATAAAAGTAATCTAATGCTCGACCTCGAGGCTATGGGGTTTGAACCTCAACCATTAGAAGCCTTAAACCATGCATTAAAACTTCCTCATGGTATGATTCTTTTAACAGGACCTACAGGAAGTGGTAAAACAACAACACTTTACAGTTGTTTAACACGTCTAAATACAATTGAAACTAATATTGTCACCGTTGAAGATCCTATCGAATATGAACTCTTCGGTATTAATCAGGTGCAGGTTCAAGCACGTATTGGATTTACATTTGCCGAAGCATTAAGACAAATTCTCCGTCAAGACCCCAATATCGTTATGGTCGGTGAAATTCGTGATGGTGAAACAGCAGACATAGCGGTAAAAGCAGCTCTAACGGGGCACCTTGTTTTGAGTACATTACACACAAATGATGCGGCAGGCGTGTTCCCCCGATTGATTGATATGGGAATAGAGCCTTTCTTGGTTCAATCCTCCGTAGCATTAGCAGCTGCACAACGATTACTTAAACGGGTTTGTAAAGAATGTAAAGAAAATATAATTGTTCCAAATGAAGTATTAGAACGCATACAATATCGTGGTTTTTCACATATACCAAATCCTCAATTTGTAAGAGGGCATGGTTGTCCTAAATGCAAGGATTCAGGTTATAAAGGACGAATTGCCTGCCTTGAAGCAATGCTAAATTGGCCTGAACTTCATCAGCTTGTTTTGAATCGTGCATCTGCATATGAGATTAAAAAACAAGCTGTTGCCTGTGGCATGAAAACATTACGACAAAATGCACTTGCCCTTGCTGCACGTGGTTTCACGACGATTGAACAAGTCCTTGAACACACAATCGCTGATTGATAATTACTACTATCGCGATAGGGGAAAGGTCGTCATCAATGGAATGTAGGCTTTTTTATTTAATTAAAAGGTATGCCCTTTTAATAGTTTTATGCATAGGTATCGTATCTTGTGAAGGTAGGTATGTAATTAGTGGAAAAGTATTTGCAACAAATGGAGAACCATTGCCTGGTGTATCTATATCAAGCCCAGAAACCCTTGATTACACAATAACAAATACAAAGGGAGAATTTGTTTATCGATTGCAAAAACCTATTAGTAAGATAGAATTTATAAAGTCTGATTATTTGCCTATGCAAATCACAGTTGATTCATGGCAAGAGAAAAAAATCACATTACCAAATATTGTTCTGACATCAAAGCCTTCTATTTCGGGTGTTTACTTCTTTGATGAAAGAAATAATAGGTATATCCCATTATTTAAAAACAAAATAGAAAGGATACAGATAGATACAAATAATTCAATACCAGCCATAAAGATGAATATGCCAATTACAATAGAGACAACGAAACCTCGAGTTTTTGTTTTTCGTATGCCTCAGTATGAACTGTCGCTATATAAAATGAAAAAGTATATACAAGACAAAGAAGAAGTGAAGAAAAACAAAACAGAAGAAAAAGAAAAGAAAAGTTCAAATGAAAATGTCTCAGAAGAAGAAAGGTATATATGGATACCTGATGAACCTATTTTAGTTTCAACAGAGTTTTTATCTGAGTTGGACACCAGTTTATTTGTAGTAAAACCAGTAGACGATTTGAAAACAGGTGTTTATTGTATTAATTGGCGAGCTTTTGAGGTTCCTTTCCCAAGAATTAATGATAGTTACCTTTTCTCAGTAAAAACACCTCAACAGGAAGAAAAAATATCTGATAGTTCATCCATTCCAAATGAGACCATAGACAAAAACAAAGAGGAAGATAAAACGAAAGAAAATAAAAAATGATTGAAGATAAACGACTAAAAACTTATATATAATCCAGAAAATATGTTATCATTTGCTTCAATATAATGTGCTATAAAATATAACTTATTTTAATCTTAATAAAAGGTTTTTATAACATTTCAATGGATATACAAGAAAAAATATCAGGGCTTATTTCTAAAGACTCCCTACGATTAAAATTGGAACAATTCGAGGGACCTTTTGAGATATTACTTTATCTTATAAAAGAACAAGAAATTGATATCTTTGATATACCTATTGTTCAAATAACAGAACAATACCTTGAAATTCTTGATTTAATGAAAGAGCAACGATTGGAAATTGCTGGCGATTTCCTTGTTATGGCGGCGACATTAATTCACATTAAGTCACGGATGTTATTACCAGATATTGAAGAGATGGAAGAGGTAGAGGAAGAAGACCCACGATTGGAATTAGTAGAACATTTACTTGAATATCGAAAATTTAAGGAATTAGGTAAGAGATTGGGAGATTTAGAAGAACAACAATATAACTATCTCCCTCGAAAATTTCCATCTTATTTAGAGCCGTTAGTTCAAGAGGAATGGGTTGAGGTTACATTAGCAGATTTAATGAAATCCATTAAACGGGTACTACACTACTTACTGGAGCCGACAATACAGGCGATTGAACTTGAGAAGTATACCGTTGAAGATAAAATAGTAGAAATTTGGGATAAGATAACAAATCAAGGAAGTGTTATATCATCAGAATTATTTAAAAAATGTGAAACTACAATTGAAAAAGTTTGCATTGTCCTTGCTATTTTAGAGTTATGTAGACAATGCAAAATCCTAATTCATCAACAACATCCATACGGCCCATTTTATTTGTATTTGAATAAAAATTATCAAAAGCAACTGATTAACACAAGTGATTAAGTGGCTTTTAAAAATATTACCATTAAGGCGAGAAGCATCAGAATTACTTCCTTTTGAGTTAGGAAAAGCAGGAGAAGAAGAGGCTATAAAATATCTAAAGAAAAAAGGATTAAAAATTTTAGGTAAAAATATAAAGATAGGCAGAAAAGAAATTGATATTGTCGCTGAAGAAAACGACGAAATAGTTTTTGTTGAAGTTAAAACATGTAGGAACGAAAATTGGACATATCCAGAAAACAAAGTAGATTATAAAAAAAAGGAGAATATTAGAAAGACAGCACATCGCTACATAAAAAAATATAATGTGAGAAAAAAATATTATCGGTTTGATATTATTGCAATTACATGGGAACCAGAGAAATCAATACACTGGATAAAAAATGCCTTTTAGTTTATAAAGATACAGTTCTTATAGATTACATTTATTTAAAATTTTAAATTTGATTGCAAATCGCTTTTGTTATTTCCACGATAGCCACTGTACTTCGCCCGAAGGATTGACATTAAATTTCCTTGCCCGCAAATTAGACCCCTCCCCTTCTTCATAATAGACAATAAGGATGCTGTTGTCTTTTAATGTTACCATAGAAGGGTATGCCCCAATACAAGAGTCAACCAGGATAGGATTACTCCATGTTTTAGCCTCATCTATGCTAATAGTTATGTAAGTTCCTTTATGTGGGTATCGAATACCCATAACTAAGACGCCCGTTGGAGTGCGATGTAAATATGGGCAATGTCCTGAAAAAGGGAGTGCTTCACTCTTACTCCATGTATTACCGCCATCTGTAGATAGTGAATAACCCATTGTTAAATCACTGTGACCCCGTTGAGCAATGAATAAATTTTGATTTTTTAATACGCATATATCAGGTTCTGCATCAAGTTTTAAATCTCCATAATCAATATCTATTGGTTTACACCAGCTAACCCCCTTGTCTGTAGAAATAGATACCGCACCACACCCATTTTTCCGTTTATCTGTATATAAAGGGATTATCAAATTTCCGTTTGGGAGAGCTCGTATAGGGGAACTGCAATAATAATCAGGAAAAAGTTGTTTAGGTTCCGACCACTTTTTCCCCATATCTTCCGATACGATAACCCATGTTCCTAAACCTTCATATCGTTTATTTTGATTTTCTACGGGTTTCAACGAGAAAAAATTACAAATTAGTTTTTTACCATCGATAACGGCTATAGAAGGGTCACGGTCATCATAAGGACTATCATATACAACAAAAGGAACACTCCATGTTTTCCCCTCATCGGAAGAAAATATTCCTGAGATTCTACCACCTTTTGGGTGATTTTCATTGGGTAAGGCTACATGTGCGTATCCATCATAGAATACACAAAAAAGCCTTCCATCAGGGAGACGACACACATCTGGAAATGCTTCATACCCACCTGCCCCACCATCTCTACAGATTACGAGGAAATCCTTACCCTCTTGTAAAGACGTATTAGGTTCATCAGCAAACGATATGCTGTTTATCAGAAGGCTTATCATAACCAGAGATGTTGAAAAATTTAATACCTTCATTCCGAATCTCCTTATGTTGAATTAATTTTAAATAAAATAGCAATAATTTGTATGATTAAATTAACTAACGTTAATATTATTAAATAATGATAAAGGAGAAAAAAAGATGAGCGATATGATTAAAATTATTAAAGAACGACGGACAATACGTAAATACCTGCCAAAGCCTTTGTCAGAAGAATTGCTAAATACAGTGTTAGAAGCTGGACGCTGGGCTCAGTCTTGGGCAAATACCCAATGTTGGCAGGTTATTGTAGTGAAAGATGAAAAGATAAAAAAGTCACTTCAAGAAACACTTCCTAAAGGGAATCCTTCTTATCAGGCAATTATGGACGCCCCTGTGGTGTTATGTCTGTGTGGGAAGAAAAATCTCTCTGGATATTATAAAGGGCAAGTATGTACACACTTTGGTGACTGGATGTTATTCGATTTAGGAATATTTGCACAGAATATCGCCTTGACTGCTTATAGTTTGGGATTGGGAACAGTAATCGTGAGTTTGTTAGACCACAACAAGGCAAAAGAGATATTAGGACTTTCAGACGATGTTGAATTAGTATCATTAATGCCCCTTGGTTTTCCCGCCGATACACCCTCTCCACCACCGCGAAAGGAACTAAAAGATTTCGTTAAATATATGTGATATTGTTATCAGGATGACAGAATATTTTCAAGTAAATCACATTCATGAACCTTTTTTTGGTGTGTATCTACATAATAGGTTTTAATTTCGAAAGGCTGTAATTGTACTGTAAATTGAGTATTAAGAGGTGGAATAATTACGTTGCTTTGCTGAACATTCCCGGTAGGTTCATAAAGTCGTATAATGAATCCTTCCTTGGTCTCAGCTTTCTTAAATGCAGACAGTACAATAGAATTATTGTCAACAATGATACCTGATGTAAAAGGTTGTCCTTTCTTCGTTGGGTAAAAAGATAAAAACATGGGTTTCTCATTATGAGCAAGAGCCTCGTTATCAATAGTACGAAACCTCACAGAAGAATTTCCTCCTTGCAACCAAAATCGGAAAATTCGCTCTCCTTGTTCCATTCGTGGAGTAAATCTATCTTGGGGTACTAATGGTCTATTTTTGAAGGGCAACGATGAATAAGCAGGTGAATGGAGTAATGTAAGTCGAATGGTATTATTAATAAAATCGGAACCATAGATACCATCATTAATAATTGTTAAAGCACACTTGTTAATAGGCGAATATCCTGCTACCCATTTCTGTGCTACAACTTCATACTCTTCACCCAGTAATTGATCCTTACCAAACACCACTTGACCCACATACTCCGTGTCCTCCCATGGGACTGGAATGCACAGTTTTAGCATGCAGTCCTTTTCAAACCAAAAGACACGAACATCTACTTCAATCTCCGCAACTATTTTAGGAATCTTATATTGCATAATTATGTAAGAATGGTTGTATTTAAATATGGCTTCAACGACAGTTCTAACCTCCCCATCTTCAATAACATGAACTGGTGCCAGTGTATCACTTTTTATGCCACATATCTCTGGGACCTCTTCCTTATCGATTATTGAAAAGTGCCCCTTAATATTGTGATAACATGTTACTTCACTTCCCCATGGGTCTTCGTTATCTTGAATTACAATCGGCAAAAAAGCAGAGGTATTCAAATAATCAACACCATCAACACGATAAAAATCCATTAATCCTGTTTGAACATTAACCCCAGCGTGAATATGTTCTCCTCTAACTTCAATGACCCCGTCAGTAATTTGAGATTTAGGTTGTGGTTTTTCAGGTAAAACCAGTTCCGTAGAGCAGTTAATACGAGTTATCTGGGCTGGTGCCAATGTTGCCTTAAACACCATTCGTTTCCGCCAATCCACCGCAACATTACCATGTTCTTTCTCTACTTGAGAAGGAATTTTATTACCATCTATAAACATTTGTGGATAAACAAAAGTATCCTCAAAATTAAAATCAGGTAAGCAAAATTCAACATCAAAAATTTGAGTTATCGGGAAAGGATGAGGATTAAAACCAAAAATAGGTACTATTTGTTTAGAAATTATTTCTTCTGTTCTACACAATGAAAAAAAACACCGTGCTTTGATGCGGGATACAATATTTAACCCATAGTCTAATATTTGTATCCCTTTTTCTTCTACTGGCGGAATAGATGAACCAGGTAAAATGTCATGAAATTCTGCAAGTAATAAGTTTTCAAGGGCATCCTTAAATTCTTGAGATGGATATTCCATTAATCCATGAATAGCACAAATACTCGCCATCTTTTCAGTCATATATAATTCATTTTCCAATTGGCGATGCTTCTGTTTAATTCGAATTTGTGAGGTATAACAACCCGGTGCCCATGGATTTAAATCCCTCATGACCATAGGAAAAGAAATTTGTTCTTGTTGTAATTCCTCAAAGAATAGGTCAGGTGTTGAATGAAAAATGTCGTCCTCCTTCTCGTGATGTATAATGTCTCTTAAGTCCTGACAATCTTTGAATGAAGGTCCTCCACCATGATTTCCAACACCCCATAATACAAGACCTGTGGTATGTTCTGGATGGTCTTGTATCCATTGTTCAACTTTTTCTCGTGCTTTGCCTAACGGGGCATTATACCAACCTATAAACCTATATGCTAATATTTCTGAACCGTCATAACCTTGCCATATAAAACCTTTTTCTGGTAATGAAAATATTTCCGCATGAGGTCTACCAAATAGATAATATTTGTACCCAGATTTGGCAAGAATTTGAACCAAACCACGAGAATGACCAAAAGGGTCAAAGTTAATAGCCGTTTTTGGGTCTACCCCAAATTTATCCTTGAAATAATTCTTACCAATGAGAATATGACGCACAAAAGATTCTCCAGATGGCATATTGCAATCTGGTTGTAAAAACCATCCCCCCATAATATTCCATTTCTTTTTTTGCACCTGAACCCGTATCCTCTCAAATAATTCAGGGTCAAATTGTTCAACCCATTTATATAAGATAACTTCATTATGATTAAAAATAAACTCCTCAAATTGCTCACATAATTCTACCGCAGTACGAAAAGTAGATAAGGCTTCTCCTGCTCCTTCTTCCCATTCCCATAACCAACAAGGGTCTAAATGAGCATTACACAATAAATGAATCCTTCTTTTTGGCATATCAAATCCCTTTACTTTGTATCTGTTGAAGAGTTATTTCTTTTCAACGGTTTTAAGTGAAATTTCAAATTGCTGTTGCACAAACTCTAAGTGGCGTGACAAAATCAATTCGGCTAATTCACCATCACGGGACTCAAACGCTTCTAATATTCGTTCTGCTAAACGGTCTAATTTTTGTTTCCCAATCAGAAGAATATCAACCATCTCATTTATTTTTAAAAATGCTTGCCACATTGTATTGTAAAGCAATTCATAAATTTGATTGCGGGTAGCCTGTGCAAAAAGCTTAAAAAAACGTTCATTAATCTTTTGCAACTCATCTTGATTATGAATGAAAGACTTCCGTTTTTGGAAAAGATATCGCAACTCATCCAGCTCCTCTTGAGTATGTCTCTCTGCCGCAAGTCGTACCACTTGTCGAACCATGTGGTCTCGAAACTCAAGAATATCTTTTAACAACGATAAATTGATATTTCCTTGTTCATCCTTAATAAGAGTATCAAATAACTCCAAGCCTCCGATGAGGTCTATATCTTGAGCAATGATTCCAGAACCTTGTCGTATTTTAACCAACCCCAACGCTTCAAGCCGTTTAAGTGCTTCACGAATACTATGCCTCGTTGCTTGAAATTCTTCCGCAAGTTCCCGTTCTGTGGGTAATTTCTCACCAGGAAGATAAACTTTATTTACAATTCTTCTGGATAATTCATCAGCAATTATTTTTGACCTCGTCGATAAAATTTTCTTCTTACTCTCTTTATTTTTCATATTTGTCCCACCAATGTTGTAATTATATTTGAAATCCAGTTAAATATATGTTATATTATATAAATTGGTTGAACCAATTTAATAATTAAACTGTAACCTTTATGGAGGAATGAAAGTTATGAAACGTTCTGGTTTTACACTCATCGAATTGTTAGTTGTTATCGCCATTATTGGTATCCTCGCTGCTATATTGTTGCCAGCATTAGCCCGTGCAAGGGAAGCTGCACGTCGGTCTTCTTGTGCTAATAATTTAAAACAATGGGGACTGGTTTTTAAAATGTATGCCAATGAATCTCCAGGCGAAAAATTCCCGCCCAGCGAATTGGAATTAGGTTGTGGTATACGTCCTTGTATGGCGTTTGGTCCGTTAATAGGTGTTATCTATCCTGAATATTTAACAGACCCCGCAATTATTTTCTGTCCCTCCGATGCTAAGGACAAATTAGATAATTTTATCGACCCTCAAACAAAAGAATTTACCATGTTGCAGAAAGTAGATGGTAACCGTCAACAAGGTGTAGAAGGTATTGACGCAAGTTATACCTATTCCGCTTTCGTATTTGACCGTTGCGGTAGTGAATACCCAACAAAAGATGTTACCGCTCTTCAAGCATTAGCAAACCTTTTAGGGAACCCCTTAGACCCTACCGTCACAGAAGGTGCGGCACAATTTATCGAAGTAATAGAAGATATGATTGACAAATTAAGACCCTACTTCCTTTCTGGTGATGCCAGTGGATTTAGAAAGGAAGCAGATAATGACAGAAAAGTTTCTGATGGGCTTGGTAATGGTGGGGGGAGTATTGTATACAGGTTAAGAGAAGGAATTGAACGATTCTTAATTACAGATATTAACAATCCATCTGCAAGTGCAAAGGCACAAAGCTCCATCTTTATTATGTGGGATAATGTTTCAGACCAGGTTGCAAAATTTAATCATATCCCAGGCGGAAGTAATATTCTGTATATGGATGGCCATGTTGCATTTGTTCGTTTCCCAGGCGAACCACCAATGGTTAAAGAATTAGCGGCTATTATGCGTGTGTTTGATATAGCTGAATAGTTAATACATAGCACGCAGATATTTTAAAACAAACCAAATTTATCTGCGTGCTATTTTTTTATCCACTTAAGTTATTTCACCTCATTCCTCAAAATTCCAATCCGCTTTATTTCTATTTCTACAATATCACCTTTGGATAAGGTGACTTTAGGAGAGCGAGCCCAACCTACACCAGCAGGTGTCCCTGTAAAAATAAGAGTTCCCTGTTTTAAGGTTGTATCCTGGCTTAAAAAAGATACAAGTTGAAAAACATTAAAAATCATGTCAGAACTATTTCCCGATTGCATAACTTGATTGTTTACTTTAGTGGTAATTTCGAAAGAAGTATTTTTATCCCAATCTTCAATAGGAAGTACAAACGGTCCAAGCGGAGCGAAGGTATCAAAACTTTTTCCCCGAACCCATTGTCCTCCACCTAATTCCATCTGCCACCTTCTTGCTGATACATCATTACCTATTGTAAACCCTGCAATGTATTGGCAAGCCTCATCAGGTTCTACATCTAATGCATCTTTTCCAATGATAATAACTAACTCTCCTTCATAATCGACCTCATCTCTACATACCCGGGGCAGAATAATAGGTTCAAGATGTCCCGTTAAAGCTGATGGATTTTTCATAAATACCACAGGATATTCAGGGATAGGTTTGTTTGTTTCTTTTGCATGTCCACGATAATTCAATCCAATACATAATACTGCAGGTGCATCAATAGGCGGAAGCCATTTTTGTGGATATATCTTTTTATTTGTAATATTAAATTTTGTAAACGGATTTCCCTCTAATTCGTAATAATTTTCATCTTCTCCTAAGGTGATATATTTCCTTAAATTATCATTTGTTATTACTCGTGCCCATTTCATAAAAATATCCTTTCTGTTTCTATGTATATTGTTACTAATCCAATTTTTTTTAATATAGGAATTGATATAGAATTATAAAAGTTATACAAAACATTTTTGAAATAGAAACATTAGATAGGAGTATAACAATGCAATTATCACGTCGAAGCTTTCTTAAAACAACATCTATGTTGATGCCATGTTTAAGTTTAACTGCAAATCTTTTAGCACAGGAACAAAAATGTAAATACTCAATCGCTGCTTGTGATTGGTCTATGTGGACTGAAGGTCCATCCGCATTGGACCTTGCAAAACAAATAGGGTTAAATGGCGTCGAAATATCGGCTGGTAAGCCTGAGGATAAAATCGCCATCGCAAATGTAGATTTACGTGAGCAGTATAAAACAAAGATGAAAGAAACAGGTATACAGATACCATCAATCGCAATGGGATTACTTAATGATGCTCCTTTTGCAAATGACCCACGTGCTGTAAACTGGCTGATAGATACCATTGATTCTGCAAAAGATTTAGGAGCAAAGGTTATTCTATTAGCATTCTTTGGTAAAGGTGATTTGAAAGATAAACAAGGATTAAAGAATGACGATATTGCAGAGATGGTTAATCGGCTTAAAGAAGTAGCTCCAAAAGCAAAAGAATCAGGAATTATTTTAGGTATTGAAAACACACTAACTGCTCAGCAAAATATGGATATTCTTGATAAAATAGGTCATGAGGCATGCAAAATATATTACGATGTAGGAAATTCAACGTATAGTGGATATGATGTCCCAGCCGAAATTCGTATGCTAAAGGATAAAATATGCCAAATTCATTTCAAAGATGGAGCCTTTTATCTCGGCAAAGGAAAAGTAAAAATGGAACCAATTGTAGAAGCAATTAAGGAAATTCAATATCAAGGCTGGTTAGTACTTGAAACAGGACTTCCCAAAATGGATAAGGTTAATGATTTCCAAAAAAATTATAAATATCTATGTGAAATATTCAGTTAGGTCATAATGATAACAAGAAAGGAAAAAGATATGCATAACAAAGAAGGCAAAACAAGACGCGACTTTATTAAGTCAACAGTAGTAATGGCGAGTGCTATAAACATTTTACCATCCCGAATTGTGTTTGGTAGTGAAGCAAATGAAAAAGTCAAGTTAGGATTGATTGGATGTGGTGGTAGAGGACGTTGGATAGCTCATCTATTCGAAAAGAATGCACCATTTGAAATAACTGCAGTTCACGACGTGTTTCGAAAAAGAGCAAAGCGTGTCGCAGAAGAATGCAATGTCCCCGACTCAAAAATATTTGTAGGATTAAATGGATATAAAGACCTTCTCGAAGCAGATGTCGAAGCAGTCGCCATCGAAAGTCCACCTTATTTTCACCCCGAACAAGTACTTTCCGCAGTTGCAAAAGGAAAACATGTGTATTTAGCAAAACCCATTGCTGTTGATGTAAATGGCTGTTTATCATTAATCGATATATCAAAAAAATATAATAACAAACTATGTTTGCTCGTAGATTTCCAAACACGTAATTATGACCTATTCAAAGAGTGTGTTCAAAAAATTCATTCAGGTATGATTGGAGAACCTGTTATTGGACAGTGTTATTACTACTGCAGTCGTTTAGGAAAACAGGCAGAACCCGGTACCCCAGGTGAACGATTAAAAAATTGGGCTTTCGACAAAATCCTTTCTGGTGATATTATCGTTGAACAAAATATACATGTAATTGACATGGCAAATTGGTATCTAAAATCACATCCACTAAAAGCATTCGGAACGGGTGGTAGAAAAGCACGTACAGATGTCGGCGATTGCTGGGACCATTTCTGTGTCCAATTTACATATCCAAACGATGTCATTGTTGATTTTAGCAGTGGGCAATTCACTTATGGTTATGACGATTTATGTATGAGATTATACGGCTCTTTAGGAACTGCAGATACTCATTATGGCGGTATCGTTACCATCGAAGGAAAATCGGAAAGTTGGGAAGGAGGAAAAAGTTCTGATATCTATGAAAAAGGTGCTGTGAATAATATAAAAGATTTTTATGAGGCTATCAAGAGTGGAAAATACCTGAATAATCTCGAAGAATCTGCATATAGTAATTTGACAAGCATTTTAGGAAGAATGTCCGCATATCAAAACAGAACCGTTACCTGGGAGGAAATGATTAACTCAAATGAAAAATTAGAAACTCAACTCGAAATTTCAGAAGAAATTATTAATTCATAAAAAGTTCTACTGGTAAATTAAAACCTTTTAAAATCCCCCTGAAAAATTCTTCAGGGGGATTTTATATTTGACTCTTCAATATCATCAGTTTTTTAATCATTTTTTAATCGCAAATGGTATGAATACAGCAAACATATCTTAGTAAGTAAAACATATTACTTTGTAAATTTTTACATCTCCCCATCCATTTTATTTATATAAAATAAATGTTTTTATTTTAAATTTTTATATTATTTTTAATAAAATTATCAATATTTAACTTGACAATATGTATTTTAAGTGTTATTATATGTAAATATAATAGTAAAATAATAGTAATTTGGTGGAGATAAATAGTGATTATATACCAATCCGAATACCATGTGACTCTTGACAGTAAAAGTAGAATTCTAATTCCTAATGCATTAAAAACAGTGATGAAAGATTACAATCATACTGTTTGGTATTTAACACGAGGCTTTGATAAAAATCTATTACTTTTCCCTTCTGAACTTTGGAAAAAAATTACGGATACGTTAGAGCAACTTCCAACTTTAAATCCCAAAGCTCAATTTTTACGTCGTCGTTTTGTCGGTGGGTCAGTGCAAGTCCGTCCAGATGGTCAGTATCGAATAACCTTACCTGCTCCATTTCGAAAATGGGCAGAGATTTTAGATAATGCGGTGATAGCTGGATGTGGGTCATATCTTGAAATATGGAACGAGAGTTTATGGGATGAATTTTTCCAAACGGATAATATGCAAATAGAGATGAAAAATTTTATGGAGGAGTTATTTCCTCTTACAAATATAAATCAAAACTTATCCTGATAGGAGGTTGGTTATGGAAATTGAAAAAGTGGATTATGGGCATGTCATTCTCATTCGGGCTTCAGGTGAGCTTGATGAGAAAAATATGTGTGAGTTACGGCTGATTATTGCCGATTACATCCGCCACAAGAGAAATCATGTTGTGGTTAACATGCATGATGTCGAGATGATGGATATGGAAGCATCTGGTTATCTATTAGAATGTTTACAGATGGCAAGGAGAAAAGGAGGCGATTTAAAGTTAGTATCTCCTGCAATTTTTGTCGAACAGCTCTTCCGTTTTCTCGGAATTTGGCATTATTTTGAGATATATCCAAACGAAAAGAACGCTATCGACGCATTTAAACTTGTAGCATAAACATTTAACCATTTCCAACAGATAAACTGGAGGAAATCTTTTGACTTTTTATGTCAATAATTTATGATTAGCAAACCTTATCATATACCAGTTATGGCAAAGGAAGTTGTAAAACTTCTAAGAGGTAAGGAGAGAGGGATTTTTGTTGATGCTACAATCGGTGCTGGAGGTCACACCTCTATTTTTCTTGAAGAATTATCACCCCAAATGGTAATAGGTATTGACCGTGATCCTAAATCTATCCAACTCTGTAGAGAACGTTTTAAAAACGAAACAAGAGTAAAACTTTTTCATGCAAACTATTCAGATATGGAAACAATAATTAAAGAAATTGGATTAGAAAATGTCGACGCAATATTAATTGATGCAGGTATATCAAGCTTTGCATTAGAAGACTCTTCACGTGGACTTTCATTCCAGATAGATGGCCCTTTAGATATGCGAATGAATCCAAATGATGACGAACCATTAAGTTATTTGTTGGCAAAAATAGAAATTCAAGCTCTCTCAAAAATCTTAAAAGAATACGGAGATGTTCCAAAACATTTGCGTGTTGCAAAAGTTATTATTGATGAGCATAAAAAAGGTAGATTAAAAAAAGTTTCAGATTTAGTAAATGTAATATTAAAAATATTTCCTGCAAAAAATAAATTACCCGATGAAGTAAGACAAATATTTCAAGCATTAAGAATTGCAGTAAATAAGGAGCTATTCCACTTAAATAAAGGTTTATGGGCAGGATTAAAAATATTATCAGAAGGTGGTATTTTTGTTGTAATAAGTTTTCATTCAGGTGAAGATAGAATTGTAAAATCAGTGTTTCGACTTATTACACATCCTTTAAAAGAATACTCATCTGATGGGTTTCTAAAACGAGAAATACCACCAATAGCCCAAAATTTAACTCCGAAACCTCTGATACCTTCAAAAGAAGAGATACAAAATAATCCAAGGTCAAAAAGTGCAAAGATGAGGTCAATACAAAAAATGTCAAATAACTATTTTGAAATATTTTGTTCAAGGGGAATGATGAACTAATGAGTAATAAGTATGTCCAAATAAGAAAAGAAACCTTATTTGTCGGAACATTATATTTGATACCTATCCTAATCGTTGCAGGCGTATTAGCGGTAGACTTGTACATCAATGTTCAAAAACAAAAGTGGGATTATCTTAAAATTGATGCAAAACGAGATATAAGAAAATGGATTGGCTACAAAATAAACGAAGGAGAAGTAAAAGAAGACAAACATGATACACCAGCAATCAATAAAAATAATTTAAATTCAACCCCTTCTACAGGGGAATCAGAAGAACGAACCTTTGTAAATTATTTATCCCAATTAATCAATATGTTTAGATTTAAGAAAAAACAACAGGAAGTAGATGATGAAAATATAGAGTTTGGTCTAAGGGCTCTAATGTCAGAGATAGAGTCATTGAAAGCCGAAAAATCAAGATTAGAAAACCTTCAAAATATGACCCGTTTAGGCTATCAACTCGGCTTATTTACGCCAAGTCCCGAGCAAATTGTTCGTATCCCATATAGTAAACAAGAAAGAGAACGATTAGTTCAATATGCCTCGTCTGATATGTTATTCCCTGAAAAACCGAAAAAAACCGAAATGATATTCGTGGCGAATGAGGAAATAAAAGAAAACAAAAGTGTATTAGATAAAATTTATGATTATATTGACCAGAGCGTGTCATCAATAAGACAAAAAATACTTAAAGAGGGATTAAAGTCTTCACCAGCAATAGCAGAACCTAAAAAAATCGATGGGAACCCTGTTAAAGGAGAAGTTGTTGAAAAAACCACTGAGGAAAAAAAGAACGATAAAAGTGTAAACAATATTGACTTTTCAACTGAATTTTTACTTGAGGAGATGTAGCATATGTTTGGGAGGTTAATTAAAAAATCACCATTCGATATTGAAGATGATAGTCCACGAATAATATCAATTGATAGAATTGCTTACCTGCAACTAATTTTATGGATGATGTTTTGTATTATTATTGTTCGGCTTGTTATTGTGTGTTTTTTCCCAAAAACAATTGTTAAAAAATCTGCTCTCTCTCATTCTGGGAAAATAGTGCGTGAGAATCCACGGGGTTCAATATATGATAGAGCCCAAAATTTACTTGCCTATTCTGTTTATACCCCTTCTTTATTTTGTTCACCTGCAGATATCCTGTATCCCGATGAAATGGCAGAAATGGTTTCAAAAAAATTAGGTTTGGATTATGAATTAGTCCGACAAAAGATGATTCAAACGGATAAGGCTGGAAATAAATTGCGGTACGTGCTTATTCAACGAGCCGTTGAGAATCTTTCAAAAGCAGAATTGGAAGATTTTATTAGTAAACTTAATAAATGGCATGATAAGAAATATAAAGAGTCGCAAAAGAAAGACGAAAACAAGTTAACACTATGGCAGGAGATTCTATTTTATTTAAGGGACAAGCCAGATGAAGACCCAATTATGCAAAAAAGAGGCAAACCCCTTTTTATAAAATATGAATGGCTTCGTCAATACCCACATCAAGATGTAGGCGGAAATATTATTGGATTTGTGGCAAGAAATGATAGTAAGGATGGGGGACGGATTGCTGGCATGGATGGAATAGAACGAGATTGGGACCGCTATTTATACGCAGACCCAACTGAAATAACAGGTAGAAAGACAGGTAATGGATTTATTCTTCCATCAACATCTCAAGAACAACAAGGACAATGTCCAGGGGCTAATTTAGAACTTACAATAGATTTAGAAATTCAACATGTTTTAGAAAAAGAATTAGATAAAAGGATTATCGAGTGCAATGCTTCTGATGGGATGGGAATTATTATGAATCCATACACAGGAGCAATATTAGCTATGGCTTCTCGACCTTCGTACGACCCAAATCTCCCAGAAACAAGACAGGGTGATGCACTTAAAAATAAGGTGCTTTACGAATTGATAGAGCCTGGTTCTACATTTAAAGTAATTACTGCAAGTGCAGGTTTAGAAAAAGGTGGTTTTACAAAAGATACTATTATTAACTGCGAAGGTGGAAGTTATCGAGTTGGGAATAAAGTAATCCGCGACGTCCACGGTATGGGGGCAGTTCCTTTCTGGAAGTGCTTTGAACAATCCAGTAACGTCGGTTTTGTTAAAGTGGGACAGAAAGTCGGTTTAGACACTCTAAGAGAATATGTTAAAAAATTTGGTTTTGGTACAAAAGCACTTAGTGACATATCTACCGAACGAATAGGAGCAATCTCAACCAACAGAGCTGAAACAACATTGAGTTCAATGTCTATTGGTTATGCTGTTAATGTCACACCTATTCAATTAGCACGAGCTTATGCTGTGATAGCAAATGGTGGTTATTTAGTGGATCCTTATCTTGTTGAAAAGGCAGTTCTCCCTTCGGGTGAAGTGATATATGAACATAAAGCGGAGTCTTTTACAAGAGTTATTCAACCAGAAACTGCGGAAACTATAAGAACATTATGCCATCAGGTTGTTCTTAAAGGAACAGGGAAATCTGCAAATATCCCTCAATATAAAGTCGGGGGAAAAACAGGTACCGCTCACACCGCACGACCGAGAAGCGAAGGAGGCGGTTACGACCCCAATAAAATTATTTCGGTCTTTTCTGGTTTTGCTCCAGTAACAAATCCCAAAATTGTAGCAGTCATTGTTATACGTTATCCAATGTCAAAAATTAAGTACGGTGGATATGTTTGCGGTCCTGTATTTAAAAATGTAGTTTATTACACTCTAACACGGCTAAAAGTTCCCCCAGACCCTGTACCTCTTGAATTACTCAAACAAGATGGTTTTATAGCAGAAAATAGCGTTGAAAAAGATAACGACGCCTTATATTTTGAAAGTATTGAACCACAATGGATTAATGAAATCTTAACAGATGAACCTTCTATGCCAGTAAATGAAAAAGCCACTGACTCCTTGTTTGCAGACACGGGAAAAAAATCCCCTAATAAAAAGGCAGAGGAAAAAGTAAAACCTTCAATCCCTGTAAATCCATTATCTGAAGAAGAACTCATAAAAATGGCTAAAGAATCTGAAACATTGCCGAATCTTTTAGGATTAACTAAACATCAAGCGTTGAATGTATTGACCGCATTAAAGATTGAATATGAATGTAATGGCTATGGAAGAGTTATTTCCCAGATTCCATTCCCAGGAGCACCTTTAGAAAATGTTGATGTGTGTCAACTAAATTTTTCTGGTGTCGTAGAAGATGAAATGAAAAAGACATCAGTAACCGCAAAGGAATAGAGATGAATCTTCGGGATATTGTTCAGCGTTGGAAACTAAATTCCTCACTACCCATTCCAGAAAAAGAGGTAAGAGGAATAACCGAGAATTCAAAAAAAGTACAGGAAGGATGTATTTTTGTTGCTATTCGTGGGGAACATTCTGATGGTAGTATTTACATCCCTGAAGTTATAGAAAAAGGAGCAATCGCCGTTATCAGTTCTGCCACACCTCCCGAAGAGTGGGCTTTTTTATTAGCACAGAGACAAATACCCTATTTCATTCATGAAACTCCACGACAGCTCTTAGGTGAAATCGCTCATTTCATTGCAGGTGACCCGACAAAATCAATGGTTGTTATTGGTATTACTGGAACAAATGGAAAAACAAGCACGACCTTTTTAATCGAAAGCATCTTAAAGGAGGCAGGCATCTCTGTAGCCCGTTTTGGAACCCTTGGCTACAATTTTGGAGACCAACAGATAGATGCAATTCATACCACACCTTTTAATGAAGATTTAGTTGCACTCTTCTCCAGAGCAAAACAGCAGGGTATTACCCATGTGGTGATGGAGGTTAGCAGTCATGCACTTGCACAAGACCGAGTTTCTGGAATCCATTTTACAATTGGTGCTTTTACAAATTTGACGCAAGACCATCTGGACTTTCATAAAACGATGGAAGATTACCTAAAAGCAAAACTCCGACTCTTTGAAATATTACCTTCTGATGGAGGCATCGGTGTCGTAAATGCCTCAGATTCGTATGCCGATTATTTTATAAAAGCAACGAATGCCAAATGTGTTACATATGGCTTAAAAGGCGACTATGTTGCAAAAGATATAGAAGGTAGTATGAAAGAAACAAAGTTTCTTCTTCGTACTCCTTTCGGGGAGATAGATGTAAAACTTAATCTTATCGGTAGACATAACGTTTTTAATGCACTTTGTGCTACCGCAGTTGCAGGAGAAATAGGCATTCCATTAAAGGATATACAAAGAGGTATTAAAAACTTAAAATGTGTCCCTGGAAGGTTTGAAATAATTGATGAAGGACAAGATTTTACTGTTGTTGTCGATTATGCCCACACGGAAGATGGCTTAAATCACGTCCTACAAACAGCGAGAAATTTAACCAAAGGAAAACTAATTGTTGTTTTTGGATGTGGTGGTGACCGAGATAAAACCAAAAGACCTAAGATGGGGGCGGTTTCCGCAAAATGGGCTGACATCGTCATTCTTACCTCTGATAATCCCAGAACCGAAGACCCGAAGAGAATTTTATTAGATATTGAAGTTGGTGTTCAGAAGATGGGTAAAGACAAAGGCGATAATTATTTTGTTATAGAAAATAGGGAAGAGGCTATAGAATTTGCTTTGAGCAAAGCAAAGCCTAATGACATCGTTATTATTGCTGGGAAAGGGCATGAACCCTATCAGATTATCGGTACCCAGAGATTCCCATTTGATGACCGTGAAGTGGCGCGTAAACTTTTGAAAGGAAAATAGATGGCTTGGGAATATACATTGGGAGAATTAACAAAAGTTGTCCATGGGAAGTTAAATGGAAACAAACATGCAGTATTCTCCGGTGTTTCTACCGATACCCGAACAATTAAACCTGGTAATATTTTTTTCGCTTTGCCCGGAAATAAAGTTGATGGACATCAATTTGTCCAGGAAGCTATTAACAAAGGTGCCATTGCTGTTATTGTTTCAAAAGAGACCAATGAATCGTCTATTTATGTCCCGAATACATTATATGCATTACAGCAATTTGCAAGATGGCACAGAACAAATTTAAAAGCAAACATATTTGCTATTACTGGTTCCTGTGGTAAAACTACAACAAAAGAATTAGTTTATTCTGTGTTAAATAAAAAATATAAGGTCGTAGCATCAAAAGGCAATTATAACAACGAATTAGGTTGCCCTCTTTCCCTTTTACAGATGGATGAAGAAACAGAATGGGGTATTATTGAAATGGGGGCAGGAAAACCTGGCGATATTGCAGAATTATGTGCAATTGCATACCCTGAAGAATCTGGGATTACAACGATAGCCCCTGCTCATCTGGAACGATTGGGCAGTATTGATGGTGTGGCAAAAGAAAAAGCAAACATCGCCAAGTGCCTCCCTCCATGGGGAAGTTTCTATGTTAACAAAGATGACCCCTATTGTGTTTCTATAGCCAACCGAATTTTAGTACCAAAAATTTACTTCGGGCAAAATGGAGACATATCCATAAAATCCATCCAGAGGGTCTCAGATAGCAAATTGAAAGTTGAAGTGGAACCCGTAGGTGTCTTCAATTTGCCATTATGTTCCCGAGCCTATCTTTCAAACTTTTTATTTGCAATTGCAGTATCATTTAAACATCAAATTCCTGCAGATGAAAAAAGTCTGTGTGACGCTTATGAACGGGCAGGCAGAATAAGAATATATAAAATTGGAGAGTTATTTATTATTGACGATTCATACAATGCAAACCCCGCAAGTATGAATTCCGCATTAGAGTATTTATCTCTGATAGCTCCACAAGGGTATCGATGTGCTGTACTTGGCGATATGCTTGAATTAGGTGAAGCAAGTGGACAATATCATTTTTCGTTAGGAAAAGAAATAGCCAATTACGGTGTTGATAATCTATTTCTATATGGAAATTACGCCAATGAGATAGCCAAAGGAGCAAAGTTAGGAGGAGTACCAAAAATATATATAGGTTCTACTCATGAAGATATTGCAGACAAATTATTGAATATTATTCAGCCTCAAAGCTTTGTTTTAGTCAAAGGTTCCCGTGGAATGACTATGGAAAAAGTTATAGAAACTTTAAAGAGAAAAATAGGATTAATAAATGAATAATAAACATATTACTATAATAACTCTATTTAATCTTATAAATATCAATTTATTTATGATAAGGGTATAGAATGCTTTATTACATAGCAATATTGCTAATTCCATATATCGATTTAATGAATGTTTTAACCTACCATACTGTTCGGGCAGGTGGTGCGGTATTCACATCATTTCTTTTGACCCTGTTTATTGGTCCTTCCGTTATCCATAAATTGAGAGAGATGAAAATAGGTCAATATATAAAAAAAGAATATGTAGAAGACCTGCATCAGCTTCATAAAGGGAAAGCTGGAACACCTACTATGGGAGGAATTTTAATCCTCATTTCAACATGTATTTCCCTTCTTATTTGGGGGCGACTTACCAATAGATGTTTGTGGCTTGCCCTAATAATATTCGTAGCACTGGGAATTTTAGGTTTTGTGGACGACTATATTAAATTAAAACGAAAACATAACGACGGACTTCGGGCAAGAGATAAACTTCTTGGTCAGATATTAATAGGTGTAATATTCGGTATCTATCTCTATTTTAATCCAATTACACCAGGCCCAATTTACATAGTGCATTCAGATGTTAAAAATTGGGCTTTATTATGCAATCAATTGAGTGAAGCATTAAAACAACACAATGAAACACCTCATTCAATCATCTGTTCTCAAATACCTCCCATATTAAAAGAACATCTCCTTCAATTAAATTTAGAAAAGGAACTTGAAATTGAAGAACAACTCCTTATTATTCGCGTCTTAAATCAGATTATTGATAATGGAACCTGGCATCAAAACCCAATGTGGAAAAATGAAGATATAGGTCAAGAAGCCATGTCATATTTATTAAGCAATAAACAATTAATTCCTTATCAAAAACAGCGATTAAGTAGATTAATTTTAGAGCATGTATTTAAGGATGCCTTTTATCCTTCCCCTTCCTCTCTACATACAAAAGTCGGTGTGCCAGGGTTTAAAAATCTATTTATTCCACTTGGCATCTTATATATTTTATTTGTTGCTTTTATAGTGGTAAGTGTTTCAAATGCAGTAAATTTAACCGATGGCTTAGACGGTTTGGCTATAGGGTGCTCTATTATCTCAATCATGGCTTATGCCGCAATTGCGTATATTGTAAGCCGTGCCGATTGGAGTAGGTATTTGTTCCTCACGTATGTCCCAGAAGCAAGTGAACTCTTTGTTTTCGGCTCTACATTGTTAGGGGCAGGTTTAGGTTTCTTATGGTATAACGGGCATCCAGCAGAAGTGTTTATGGGGGATACAGGCTCCTTGTCATTAGGTGGTGCTTTAGCCACGTTAGCTGTCTTAACAAAGCAAGAACTTTTGCTACCCATTGTTGCAGGTATTTTTGTGCTTGAAGCAGGAAGTGTTTTATTACAGGTAGCCTCCTTCAAACTTACAGGAAAAAGAATTTTCCGTATGTCTCCACTTCACCATCACTTTGAATTATTAGGTTGGACAGAAACAAAAGTAACTCTCCGCTTTTGGATAATAGCACTGTTATTTGCATTACTTAGTTTAGGAACACTCAAATTACGATGAACAAAACAAAAGAAAAAATAATGACCTCGCGTAGATTCCTGGTTCTCGGGGCAGGAAAATCAGGTCTTGCAGTAGCGAAACTTTTAAAACAGCAAAACAAGATAGTCATTGTTAACGACCAAAAAGAAATAAAAGAACTGCCTGATACTGTCAGACAACTTGAACAACTGGAGATTCCATTTATATTTGGAGAACACCCCTTAAGTCTTTTATCTTCTACAGATGTTGTTATCGTAAGCCCTGGAATTTCACCCAATATAAATATAATAAAAACAGCGATGGTGAAAGGCTATCCCATTATCGGTGAACTTGAATATGCTTCTTATTTTATTAACAAACCAATAATTGCTATCACAGGAACAAATGGTAAAACCACAGTAACTACTTGGATTTATTACACATTAAGAGAATTAGGAATAAACACCGCCTTAGGGGGAAACAACGATACTCCGCTTTCAGATATCGTTCTATTAGCCAAGTCCTATGATTGGATTGTTGCAGAGGTTAGCAGTTATCAACTTGAATATTGCTATGATTTCCATCCCCAAATAGCAGGTGTATTAAATGTAACTCCTGACCACATTTCACGCCATTCGACGCTCAAAGAATACGCTGATGTAAAATCAAAGATATTTAAAAATCAACAAAGAGAGGATATCGCAATAATCAATGAGGATGATGATTGGGTTCGACAGATGAAAATACCCACAGATGTTAGTCAATACAGATTCTCATTAGAAATGAAAGTTCCCACTGGTGCATGGATTGAAAATGAAAATATTCATTTTAATGAAACATATCTCGGACATATACAACAAATCCCCTTAAAAGGGAAACATAACCTTGCAAATGCCTTAGCGGTTCTGTGTGCATTATGTCCCATAATAGAATCACCAGAAAAGGTATTTAAAGCAATGTGTTCCTTCAAAGGAGTACCCCATAGAATCGAATTTATTGCCCAAAAAGATGGTGTAGAGTTTTATAACGACTCAAAGTCTACAAATGTAGAAAGTTTAAAAGTGGCTTTAGAAAGTTTTAACCAGCCAATCATTCTTATCGCAGGTGGTCAGGGAAAGGGTGCAAGCTATCAACCATTACGTCCACTAATTCAGGAAAAGGTTTGTTTTCTAATTACATTAGGAGAAGACGCCCATAATATAGAAGAAGCATTTTCAGATTTGGTAAAAACAACCCGTGTTAATTCGATGGAGGAAGCAGTTCAAACAGCATGGGAGAACGCATTCCCTAATGCAGTAGTTTTGTTATCACCAGCTTGTGCCAGTTTTGATATGTATCCAAATTATGAATTTCGTGGAGAACATTTCCGAAAATGTGTTCAGCAACTCTTAAGAAAGGAGTGATATATTATGCATAAAGATGCATCAGCAATCCTCATCATTACAACAATATTAATAATCGTTGGTATTTTTGTTAATTACAGCGTTGAAGGTATTGAGAAAAACCTTCAACAATTTTTAACAAAACAAATAATAATACTGTTGATCGGATTTGTTGCATTTCTGTTTATGTTATTTTACGATTATCATTCATTACTAAAACCTCTATTTTTATCCGTATTTTCAGCAGTATGTATTATACTTTTAATCCTTGTCCTTGTTGTTGGCGATAAGTCTCATGGTGCCAAACGTTGGATTCTGCTCCCTATGAATTTCACCTTTCAACCATCTGAAATTACAAAGTTTCTTGTCATACTATCTATAACATGCTATTTAAGTGAATGTTATTCAAAACTTAAAAAAGTATTGTTCGGTCTTTTCTTGCCACTGATAATCAGTGGATTTTATGCAGGGTTAATCTTCTTGGAGAACGACCAGGGAATACCTACAGTGATAATGGTAACAGTACTGTGTATGATGTTCGTAGCGGGGATTCGGATTAGGCAAATGATAGTTAGTGCTACTGCCCTAAGTGTTGTATTTGGTATTGCTATTTTCATGAAACCTCACCGTATATACCGTATTATATATACATGGTTCCCAGAATGGGATCCCTCTGGAAAAGGATGGCATATCATACAATCATTAGTCTCATTTTATCGCGGAGGTTTATTTGGTGTTGGAATTGGTGCTGGTGAACAGAAATTAAATTATTTACCTGAAGCAAATAAAGATTTTCCATTTTCGCTTATTACTGAAGAAATGGGTATGTTAACTGCCTTACTCCTTGTTTTATTATTCTTCCTATTTATCTACTACGGTTTTGAAATTGCACGGAAAGCCCCCGATATTGAAGGTTCTTTACTTGCTGTCGGTGTCACATGTATGGTTGGGATTCAGGCAATAGTAATGATTTTTGTAAATATGGGTCTACTACCAATTAAGGGAATGTGTTTACCATTAGTTAGTAGTGGTGGCTCTTCTTTTTTGGCAACAATGATGATGATTGGTTCTCTTGTAAATATCGGAATTCAGGAGGAAAGAAAGGAACCTGCATTCGCTAAAAAAATACCTATTTTCCTTCCTACAGCAAATATTTTTCAATAAAGCAAATAAAATACCTATAAGTTTCTATTATGCTCACTGAAGAACTAAATTATTATCTCCCTGAACATTTAATTGCACAACAACCTGTGAGACCACGTGACTCGTCTCGCCTGCTTGTTGTCTCCCGAGAGACAAAAAAGATTAAAGAAGATATCTTTCGTAACCTGCCAAATTATTTATTACCTGGAGATGTTATTGTCCTTAACAACACAAAGGTAATACCAGCACGTTTAATGGGATATAAAGAGAAAACAGGCGGAAAAGTAGAAGTTTTCCTGTTAAAACAAATTGATGATTACGATTGGATTGCATTGGTTCGACCCTCCGCAAAAGTAGCAAAGTCAACAAAAGTTGTATTCCATCCAGAACTGACATGCGAAGTATTAGACTTCCTCGGAGAAGGAAAAAGATTGGTTCGATTCCCAAAATCTAATATTATGTCTTTGATAAAAAAAGTTGGATTAGTACCCTTACCCCATTATATTCATAGAGACAAACCAGACCCCAAAGATATTCTTAGGTACCAAACTATATTCGCCCAAAAGTCAGGCTCCGTTGCCGCTCCAACAGCAGGATTACATTACACAAACCGAGTGTTTAAAAAATTACAACAGAAAGGAATTGACATTTGTTTTGTAACACTACATGTAGGATATGGAACATTCAAGCCAATCACCTCTGAAAAACTTGAACAACATATTCTTGACCAAGAAGAATACTTTTTTAGTGAGCAAACCGCAATGTTACTAAATGAAAAAAGGAAAAAGGGAAATAGAATTGTTGCTGTCGGAACAACGGTTACACGAGTACTTGAAACTCAATATAAAAACGGACAATTTTTTAGTGGCTCAGGATATACAAATAAATATATCTATCCACCTTATACATTTAAAGCCATAGATATTTTGCAAACAAACTTTCATTTACCCAAATCGTCTCTTCTCGCGTTAGTGTTTGCTTTCGCTGGTAAAGAACTAATAATGCAGGCGTATCAATATGCAATTGAACATAATTTCCGTTTTTATTCGTATGGTGATACAATGTTAATTTTATAATAAAAAGAGATGTGGTTATGCTACAAATTTCAAAATGTATGTATTTTGATTCTGCCCATAAAAATGAACATAAAGGAGGCAAATATGCAAGCCTTCATGGGCATACATTTTTTATCGAGGTTATCGCCCACGGAGAAATTGATGAGCGATACGGTTGGATTGTCGATTTTAGTGAGATTAAAAAATATTTAGCACCTATCATCTCTATCCTTGACCATTCCTATTTGAATGAAATTCCAGAATTGAAAGATAACGCAACACTTCCCTATATAAAACATTGGATTATTCAGCAACTCACTGAAAAACCATGGTGGTTCAAAGATATACAAATTGGAATTGTTGGTGACCTTAGTTTCGCACCACATTTATGCCCCCCAATACATTCTCTTCCAGAACTATGGTGTTTTTCTTTTGAATCTGCACAATCATTACCTAAACTTCCGTTAGAACATCCTTGCCACCGTCTCCATGGACATAGTTACTTTGTAAAAGTGCATTCAGACCAAATGGAGTCGCTACCCAAAGCATTAAAAGAAATATATGACATACTTGACCATCGCTGGTTAAACGAGATAGAAGGATTAGAACAGGCTACAAGTGAAATATTAACCCTTTGGATCGTTGAAAAATTAAGATATTTAGGTCATAAACCAGATACAGTGATTGTTCAAGAAACCCCATCCTCCTTTTGTCTATGGAAAGACGAAATAAAATAGACATTATAAACAACATTAGTTAGCAAACTTATTAATAAGGACTATTTTGAGAACCGCTATCAACTTCACTCGGGTAGGAAGTATCAAAAGTCAAAATCGGCTGATTCTTAGAGTTTCGGGACTCATTAGCACAGGTTACACGAATAGCTGCCCTGTCTTGAAATACACAAGACCATTCACAAATTCCACAACCAATACATAAGTTAGGGTCAACCTCAGGCTGTTTAATTTTTACTACGTTCCCATCTCTCGTGATAACTTCCCGCTCAACAAGATATATAGCCTTAGGTGATAAAGGACAATGCTCTTCACAAACAGCACATTCCCGACCATAAGAGTAGGGAATACATCTACCTTTGTCAAAGGTGGCAAGTCCAATCTTTGTCTTTTGTTTTTCTGCTAATGTCAATGGTTGAATAGCCTGAGTTGGACAAACCTGACCACACATGTTACAACTATATAGACAATAACCAATTTTGGGGACTAATTTTGGAGTCCAAAGTGCCTCCCAACCAGCCTCAATTCCTGTCGGTTGAATAGCATTTGTCGGACACACTCGCATACATGCACCACATTGTATACACCGTTGGAGAAACTCTCGTTCCATTCTTGCACCTGGTGGACGAATAAGCATATCAGGAAAAGGCTGTCCTTGCTTTGCCTGCGGAACTACACGAAAACCAAGCATCCCAACAGTACCAGTTGCCATAGCCGTAAGAATCGTCCTTCTTGGATAGTCGAGTTGTCCGGTTTTAATTTTAGGCTTTCCTAAACGTTGGAATTGAAATGAAATAGAGTCGGATTTGCAGGAAGCAACACAATTCCAACAAACAAAACACTCCGTAGGTAGCCAATTACCACGCTGGTCAGGTTGTGCTCCTGCTGGACATGCTTTACTACATTGACGACAATTAATACATGTATTTTCATCATTGAACAATCTTAACAACGGCTTCTGAGAAATAATACCTAAAAGACCACCAAGGGGACATATATAACGACACCAAAAACGTGGACGAACAAAGTTAAGTCCTGTTACAAAAATAAGCATGAAAAAAATAATTGTCCCTTCCGTGTAGAAGGTTTTTTGTGTCATTCTAAAAATATCAGTTCTAAGTTTCTGATAGATAGGTTCTGTTATTTTGGTAATACGTAATCCCAATATTTTTGGGTCTTCCCTATAAATAGCTGTGCTTGCCTCTTCAACACCTATATGGATCGCAGGGAATACTCCCGTTGAAAGTGCCCGATAGAAAAATGAAAATGGATCAAAGATGCCAAACCAATGCCCTCCAAAAAGACTCATGCCCAACATAGCAAATAGAATGAAATATTTGACACGATGGGCAGAAGTCCGACTTTGATATTCTTTCCTTTTTTTACCTCTTTGGGCTAACCATGAAAAAAACGTATGATACGCTCCAAATGGACAAAACCAACCACAAAATACCCTACCTAAAATTAAGGTTACTACTACAGTTATTAGGCACAGCAATGATAAAGTGATAAAACTCAAGGTTGATAAGAGAGTTAACAAGAAGATTAATGGGTCAAGATGAAAAAAGATTTTGTAGGGTTCAGCATTATTGCCTGGTTCGAGAAAATGTAATTGCCACGCAAGTACCAGAAACAAAACAAAAAAAATCAACTGCGATAGACGCCGTATCCACTGCGTCCATGAACGAGGTTTCTTAAACTTCATGGTGATTATACTATGATTTCTTGAAACTTTAATTTATTTTTATAATCTATTTGACCTAAACCCGCTTCAAAGCCTTTCATCACGGTCCCAATTTTTTGAGGTTCATATCCTAATATCTCACTGCCAAAAGCATCCAGAGCAACAATGTCAGTCGATACCGCAACAATATTTAGCCTCTTTACATCCTTCAGGTCACCTCCCGTTGGACCGTTAGCAGTCAACACACGTATAGCATCAAGTATACTGATTTTTGGTTTCATATATGCAGTAATATCTTTAATACATGTTGGCAAATCTTGATGGAACATCCGACGATTTTCTATCACGCCCATATAATTTTTCATTGCTAACGTTACTGTAGTCGAAGCATGATGCTTTGCAACAGGTATATCAATTACAATATCCGATTCTATTATTTCTGGGTATAACGGTATCTTTTTCACCCGTTCACCACCAATATCAGTCTCCTTAAAACGGCTACGGTCAATATATATAAGTTCAGCACCTGTTTCCTTAGCCACATTAGCAATCCCACTGGTTACATAGGATTTTGTTGCATCGTTAACTGTATTGTCACCAATCTTCACTGTTTTGGCACCCGCATTAAAACAAAGTTCAATAACTGTCCTTAATAAATCTGGGTTCGTATTTGCCGCTTGTTCTGGCGTCCTATCCCACGCCATATTTGGCTTAATCCAAACTACATCACCTTTCTTAATAAACCGTCCCATACCTCCAAGTGATTCAATAGCCTTCTTGGTTAACTTTTCTGCTATCTCACGTGTCGGTTCTTCTACAATAGGTTCTCCTTTCCATTTACAGACAACCATATCAAGCGGTGCCGATGTGTCCTGAGCCTTCGCCATTAAAGGTTGTAAGGCTAATGCGCCTGCAAAACAACCTGTCTCAATGAAGAATTGCCGTCTTGTTCTCTTGTTCATAAGCGTTGCTCCTATTTATTATTCAAAATTTATTTAGCAGTGTTTATTTATTATACAACAAAACAACGCAATTTTACTCACTTTATTAGACAAAAATTAGATACCAACAGTTTCTTTAATTATTTCAGGATGAAAATATGTTACTTGGTTAGTTGCATAGAAAACTGTTTGCCTAAATAATCAAAGTCCCTAGACATATCTTTCCATATATGTTCTACATTCTCTTTGGTTATTAAATTACAATTCCATTGATAACTTTTTAACTTTTTATAAAAATGTTCCGATTGCGAAAAGGGCACAAGAGAATCTTTTGTCCCATGAAATAAAAATACAGAAGGAGGCGACGTTATATCTTCAAATGGGAAAAAAAATGGTGATAAGTCTTTCAAACGAGGTTCGATTTCCTCAGCAGGTGGTTCTATCTCATCTTCAAGAAAAGATTTTTTCCGTATAAGACGTAAAAGGATAGTTTGAATTTCCCAGGATGACGTTGTCATAGAATAAAATGATAATAAATCAACTGGAGAGCAAAATAAAGCAATCGTTTTTATATATTCATATAGAAATTTTATGCCATCGGTTGCACTTCCAATAAACTTAGGTTCCCTTAAAAGAGCATTCATCGCAAGATGTCCACCAGCAGATATTCCCATAATCCCCAGTCGATTTTTATCTATATCAAATCTGTCTGCATTTCTTATGATGAATTGAATCCCTGCCTGAACATTATGAATCATTTGTATACCATTAAATATTTGGATAGAACCAGGAGATAAAGCAAATACACAATATCCTTGACCACAAAGCACATCATAAAGCCCCAATCCAATATGTTGTATTAATTGGTGTCTATCTGAGAACCATCCATTAGAAACAACATCAATAATACCTATCCCATTACTTTTCCCAATAGGCTTAAATATATCCATCGTAAGAGCAATACCATAAGCCTCTGCATATATACAATGAGGTTCATGCACAAATAGCCCTTTTGTCTTAGGTCGTATAGTTAGTTTACTTGCTGGATTATATAATTCCTGCACAGGCCTTAAATACACATGCGTCTTTTTTGGTTCTTCTTTCATATCTATCCATTTATAATTTAGTATACTGTTTGTTCAACATAGGTAAAGTATTTTAAAATACTCCAACTACTATAACGGAATTTTAATAATAATGTGTAATATCCTATCATTTTCAATTTGCTTTCTGGCTATTTGTTTAGGTCAAGATCAGCCTATAGAAAATATATCATCTCCACCACTGGTCGCTGAAATTACAGCAGACCATCCGCTCTTCCTTTTTACATGTTCCATAAAAGAAATTGAACTCGGAACTGCCAATGAAAAGATCAAAAATGTATGGAATAATTTAGATGATGAACTAAAGCCTTTTTCCGCACTATGGCTTGATTTCTACCCAGAGCTCATTCGTGACCCAGGAAAATTAGAAGATGTATTAAATACTATCTTCCAGGAATTTAAATGCCCAGTTGTTCTAAAAATACCAACCATTATGAAACAAGAAGTTTGCCCAGAACATCGAGAGTTAGAAGCACTCTTTGCCCGTTTCCCTAACATAATAGGCATATCTATTCATGACTTTACGATGAACCTATACCCTTCCTATAGCCATGATTTTGGATTGGATTATTCGCATGTCTTATGGCTTTCCAAAATGATACAAGTTCTCGCTTCTTATGGTAGATTTCTATATTGGTCTATGGATTCTATAGAATGGGCACGTTATCTCTCCCATCCAGAAAGCGAAACGTTATTTAACATCATGAAAAGCTACCCCGAGTATGTTATACCAGCCTATCGACATAATGGAGATACCGCCCCAATTGGAATAGGTGAAATGTTAGGATTGTATCTTACCAATTCGGTTTCTTGTTGGGGTATTATATGCAGTTCAGAGTGGTATCATAAAGATTTTATTGTAAAACCATGCTTATTTGGAAAAGCCCCTGAAGGTACCATTAGTATCCCAAATTCATTCTATCGACTTATGATATTGAATGGTGTACTTGCAGGTGCAACAGTATTCGCATTCGAAAATGAAGATGCACTTTGGTTGGGTAAAGAAAATAGCCATTGGAAAAGAACCATTAATCCAACATTGAAAGATATTATTTCATCAAATCCAATCCCTCAAAGAAATATGCTGTTACAACAAGTAAAATCTGCCTTTCAACTATATCCTTCTTCAAACCCATTAGAATTTCACAAAAACCTAAAAGAATTAAACCCACAAATGAACGAAGGAAAAATAGTTCAAACAATTTATGGTGACCCATCCTCAGGAAAGTTACCACTGATAATTCCAGAAAATGGGAACGCCTATATAATCCCAATTCTTTCATCTTTCTTGTCAGCAGAACAAACACATGTTTTTGAAGAAATTGTAGGTTATCGGCCTTCCCATCCCGAATGGACATGGACACAGGTTTTATCAACCAGTTCAAAACCAGTAGGTGAAGGAAATGCATTTATAACTTCTGCAGGTAAATGGGTCTTTATTTTTAACTCTAATATCTACAGTAATACACCTCAGACATATCAAATAATGAATATGCCTGCACCTGTTCGAAAATTTACCGCAAACCGTGTACAGGATGGTATTGTATTAAAATGGCCGTTTAGAGAAGGTGACATTTCCTATCAGATTTATCGACGTTTCCCACCAGATACCTCATTTCACTTACTGGCAAAAGGAATTGATGCCCGTGAATGGAAAGATACAAGCATTTCTCCTCAACAAACCATTGCTTATTCCATTACCGCCCTAACTTCTGAGCAGGAACCTATTTCAGGAACAGTAAGTTTAGGGGATTATCTTATGTTTAGCACGGTAGAGAGTAAAATAGTAGAAGAAGTAGTTTTATCACCTGAAACGTTCACTTCTGAAAGTGTACCAATACTCTCAACTGCCCTCTCCCCAGAAGAATTCGCAGATTGCAAAGACCCGATGGAAGGATTAGAACTGACCCAGAAAGAACAAGCAGAAGTAATATTGAAAAATTTGGCTTTGTTCGAATCCGCTATTATTTCCAAAAATATAGATTCTCTCATCAATCTTTTTGCTCCAAATTATAAAGATTCTGCTGGACGAGGTGCCGATTATCTGCGAGCAGGCTTCGAATGGTTCTTTATGCATTGTCCATATCCTAAAATGATATGGCAGGTTAGACAATGGTTATTCGAAACTTCCCCCGAAAATCAGACCCTGATAAAGGTCTCACTGTTCCTAAAAGTAAAAGGCTATGCTCTCTCTGACTCATTAGGTATTAAAGGAGACATTCCTATCGAAATATATTCCGAGAATGGAGGTGAAACAACTATTACCTGGTCTGTTTATGAAAACCAATGGCGAATCATAAATATAGAACCCCCAATCCTTGAAATTAAAAAAATAAGTTCAACCCTAACCTCTCCATACTTTTCAACCAATCAATAGTAATATCAAATAATGTAATTCCTATTAATCACCAAAAATGATTCCTAACATATTTCTCTATCTCTGTATACTCAATTAATGAATTATAATCAAACAAAGTGCTCATTGCTTTGGAAATAACCTCAATTCCGTGTTCAGCAAGAACCGCAATCGGATTTAACCCAGCAAGTACAAGTAAACCTGTTCTACCCTGCGATACAGGCATATCCAGCAAAGGCTGATTAGGCGAACCAATCGCCAATATTCCACCTAACATACACTCCTCCACTTCCCGCGATAATTCTTTTGCCTTCGTTAAAGATACCGAAGGTATTTCCCTAAAACTAACACCAATAACACCGTTACCCGTTTGTGTCGCTTCCCAGACACTGGTCATCTTCCCTCGAATAAATATTTCCAGTGGGTCAATAGTTGTCCCTTCGTAGCTAATAATCTGAGTAAATCGTTTCGGTTTACTATCACTCAATTCCACAAGAGTGCCAAATCGTGAGGTCATAGGAATACTGTTTCGCAGAAAGATACCATTTAAACTCACACTACATATAGTCCCAATTGCCACATGTTTTTCAGGTACCCTGAATGAACCTAAACGCGTCTTTTCATCTGCAATCGTAAGTAATTTTCCCATCCCTAAATTGTTTTCATAAACCATACATATCTTCTTTATAAATTTTTTCAAATACTCCTTCCCAAAATAACTTATATTTAAAATAATCGTTCCTTGTCCCTTTTTTATGTCAAAATCCATTCGATATGCTAATTCCTCAACTTTAGAGGACACAAATCCTACCTTGTCAACAACTAATTCAGTCTCAAGTTCACGTATTCCCTTCTCAGTAATTTTCCTGCCTTTCCGACCATAGTTTACAGTCCAACCTAACTGATCCGTAAGAATGAGATAATCTCGTATGGCTCTATCAGTAAGTTCAATGCCAGAAATCCTCAATATTTCAGAAATACGTTCACTGCCAATCGGGCTTTCATGATTGGCTAATACCTGAAGTATCGCTTGTAATTGTCTACGAACCTTTATCTCTTGAAAACTTTTCATAAATACCCTTTCACATAATAACGGAAATATTTCCGATCGACATATTATAATAAAATATAAAAACAAAATGTAAATAACAGTATTCTAATATAAATTAAACTTAAAACTTGATTTTATATATTTGTTTAATATAATATATCGGAAGTCTACTTCCGTTAATTAATTTAAAAACAAAACTAATTTATACAAGGAGTATATTTTATGCCATACATTGAAGATGTAATTGAACTCGTCTTGAAAAAAAACCCAGCAGAACCCGAGTTTCACCAAGCAGTTAGAGAAGTATTAGAGTCTATCAAACCTGCGGTCGACAGACATCCAGAATTTAAAGAAAATAGAATATTAGAAAGATTAGTTGAACCAGAACGTGTAATTATGTTCCGTGTACCATGGATAGATGATAAAGGAAATATACAAGTTAACCGTGGTTTCCGCATCCAATTCAACAGTGCCATCGGACCCTATAAAGGCGGATTACGATTCCACCCGACAGTATATCTCGGAATATTGAAGTTTTTGGCATTCGAACAAATATTTAAAAATGCTTTAACCACCTTACCTATGGGAGGTGGAAAGGGTGGTTCTGATTTTGACCCTAAAGGGAAATCAGATAATGAAGTGATGCGATTTTGCCAATCTTTTATGAACGAATTGTTCCGTCATATCGGCCCAGATACCGACGTTCCAGCAGGCGATATCGGCGTCGGTGGTAGAGAAATCGGCTACTTATTTGGACAATACAAAAAAATAAAAAATGAGTTTACAGGTGTACTCACTGGAAAAGCATTAAGCTGGGGTGGCTCCTTAATTCGTCCAGAAGCAACTGGTTACGGATTGATTTACTTCGCTCAAAATATGTTAAAAACAAGGGGTGATTCATTAGATGGTAAAGTATGTTTAGTTTCAGGTTCTGGAAACGTTGCTCAATACACCATTGAAAAGTTAAACCAGCTTGGAGCCAAAGCAGTAACGCTTTCTGATTCTGATGGAACAATTTATGACCCCGCTGGAATTGACCAAGAAAAATTGGCCTTCGTTTTAGAATTGAAAAATGTCCGTCGCGGAAGAATCAAAGAATATGCCGAAAAATTCAAAGGTGTCCAGTATTTCCAAGGGAAAAAGCCATGGGGAGTTGCCAAATGTGATTGTGCATTCCCATGTGCTACTCAAAACGAAATAAATGCAGAAGATGCACAAGTTCTGGTTAAAAATGGATGTTTCCTCGTTGCAGAAGGTGCAAATATGCCATCAACACCAGAGGCAGTAGATATTTTCCATCAAAATGGCGTCCTGTTCGGTCCCGGAAAAGCAGCAAATGCTGGTGGTGTTGCTGTGTCTGGACTTGAAATGGCACAAAATGCACAACATACAAATTGGACACGTGAAGAAGTGGATAGACGACTCCAAGAAATTATGTTTGCTATCCATAAGCAATCCTATGAAACAGCCGATGAATATGGCTACCCTGGAAATTATGTTGTGGGTGCTAATATTGCTGGCTTCATGAAAGTTGCCACTGCAATGTTAGACCAAGGTGTTGTATAAAAAACATAAACTGTGCAATTAAAAATAAACAATGGGCTCTATTCTTCAATAGAGCCCATTTATCTTTAAGGTTTTTAAAGATATTTAATACTGTAATCTAACGACGAATTATCTTTTGTAAAAAACACAACAAATATTAGCCAAATGGGTCATTTTCATCAGATTCATGCTCATGAGGTTCTTCACCCTCCTCATCATCATGTTCCTCCTCATCAACCTGAAGTTCAATTTCTCTACCCGCAATATCCATTACCTCTTCCGCTACAAATATTGGACAGCCCAAACATATTGCCACCGCAATACTATCACTCGGACGTGCATCTATTTTTAATATCTGCTCAATTTGCCCCTCTGCATTCTTCTGCTCAATATTCATATGGGCAAAAAAAGTATCATTTTCAAGTTTATAGATTGTAACAGATTCCAATCGTGCTCTGAGTCCCGCAAGTAAATTACAAATCAGGTCATGCGTCAAAGGACGTATAGGCTTTTCACCCATCTGTGCCATCTGAATTGAAACCGCTTCAGGTATACCAACAAGGATTGGCAAAATTTTCCCTTCTGATTCAAGCAAAACCAAAGCACCACCACTATTATTCGGAGTTTTTGTCACTGCAAGTAATCGAACTTCTATCATATATGGTTCCTCTTCAAAAATAAACTAATATCTATCCATTATAACATGGATTAATAATATATGGTTGTAAAATTCGATTATTCAATTTTTTATACTGTATTTATCTTAAAAAGTGTCTTTCGTTTTCTGACGGATTCCTTGAAAAAAATTGGTCAATAAAGAACCACACTCATTAGCACAAATTCCAGAAACAACCAAAGGTCTGTGGTTAAACCGTGAGTCTGCAAGAAGATTCATTAATGTGCCACAACATCCCGCTTTAGGGTCAAAAGCACCAAAATATACTTCTGGAATCCGCGATAAAATAATAGCACCAGCACACATCGGACATGGTTCCAACGTTACATACATCCTTGTTCCATCAAGACGCCAGCTCTTCAACGCAGAAGACGCAGAAGTGATAGCAATTATTTCCGCATGGGCTGTCGGGTCTTGTAATTGCTCCCGTTGATTATAACCCCGTGCAATAATAGTATTGTTATGCACAATAACGCAACCTACGGGTACCTCTCCTTGGTCATAGGCTTTTTGTGCTTCAATGAGTGCCTGTCTCATATAATATTCATGTGATATATTCAACATAAACGTAAAAATACTCCTTACTCATCTTAAAAGATTGTATCAGAAATAGCATATATGAGAGATATATTACAATTAGAATTTGATTTTGATTCCATTGAAAAACGTGATATTGATATAAATGCAATAGAAACATCAAGTCACATCAAACATCAGAACAATAATACCAATCAGTTCATTAAACAGCCAGAAAAATTCCTATCTTACCTTAAATCAGATTCACTTATAAATAATATCGCAATACACAATGAACAAAATAAGGTTAAAATTATAATCAACGTAAAAACTAAAAAACGAGTACAAAGAATATATTATGCTCTTCCATCTATCTTTGATGCATCTATAAACGAATGGAAAATAATAAAAAATGTTTTTATTGGTAAATTCGCTTCAAGAGAATTAGTGCTACCCATCCTTAAAAAATATCAAATTTATAAAAACCCAATTTATCGAGGACACAAAACCCATCAAGGTGAATTCTATGACCTCAAATATTTCTTTAATAAACTCAATCATGAATATTTTGAAAATCATCTAACAAACAATATTTTCTGGTCTAAAAGTAAATTCAAAAAACGAGCCCGTGGATATCTTTTAGGATATTTTAATTGGAATTCTTTAACTGTATATATAAGTCAACTACTGGATAGTAATTTAATTCCTGAGGAAGTTCTCGAAGTTATTATTTATCATGAATTAGTTCATGCATTTATATTTACCCAACAATCAATTTATGAAAAACCTCACGGATTAGAATTTAAAAAATATTATTACAGACATCCGAAAGCAAAAATAATAGAGAAATTCATAAATACGAAAGAATTCGAAACACTAATGAAAAAGGTTATACAGACCAAAAAAAAGAGGCTCTCAAATTAAAATGATAAATCTTAACAAACGTTTATTACTAATTATAATCATTACCTTATTATCCCTTGTTATAAGTCTTTTCGTCGGTTATAGAGCCACTTACTTCCTCATCACAACATATGTGCCTCATTTGACAATCCCTGAAAAAGACCTAAATGCAATAAGAGAAGTTTGGGTTTCAACCTTGATACTTTCAAAATTACTATTAGAGTACCACATAAAAACAGAAGACAAAGAGAATACTCCCTTCGAAATACAACAAGCATGGATAAATAACACTTTTTCCCCCCTAATCTATAAAATTAGAGAAAATGTGCTTCAAAAAATAAAAACGTACAAAAATGCCCCCCCACAGATAAACAATCTATACAAAAAATTTATACATCTCTGTGAACGCATACAAAACATGCTCCAGTTTCCCAACGACAATGCCCTTAAAAAAGCCATTTATCAAGATTTCTATCAATACCTAAAAGATATTGATGAACTGGTTGAAAACAAAAATATAAAAAGTATTATCCCCGTCGAAAAGACCATACTTGAATTCGAAAAAGTTTTGTAAAGAATTTATAGTAACAAAAGTGAAACTTAAATGTATATATAATTACCAATAAAAGTGAAATTTAATAGGGAATAGTATGAACAACTCACTACAATTTATGGATGGTGATAAAACACCACGTTCTTCTTACTCAGATGAAGCATTAATGACCCTACTTGCTCATGGAGAAGAAACCGCACTCATTGAATTAGTTCAAAGATACCAAAATGAAGTATTTCGTTTTTGTTACCATTATTTGAGAGATATAGAAATGGCAAAAGACGCCGTGCAAGAAGTTTTCCTTCGTCTTTATATCGCACGTGACCGATACAACTCCGAAAAAAGACTTAAACCATGGTTATTATGTATCGCCCGAAACCTATGCCTGAACGAATTAAAAAGACAAAAGTTAATACATTTTGAAACATTCGATAGTTATATCGAAAACCAAAATTATGAGCAAAGTGAACCAACGAAGCAAGGCTTCGAAAACCAAAAATCCCTTACACCCTTTGAAAAACTTGTCATAGAAGAACGCCAAAAAATACTTTGGGATGAATTAAACAAACTACCTGAAGATGCTCGTGAAGTTATCGTACTTCGCTATTTTGAAAAAATGCATGCGAGAGATATTGCCGAAATCCTTGATACTACCGAAGGTGCCGTTCGAACAAAACTTCACAGAATATTGAAATACTTAAAAGATAGGTTAGATGAGCGGAAAGATTTCGATGAATAACGATTGTGAAAAATATAGAGAACAATTATACTACGGAATAATATCAGAAGAGATAAATGAGATATTTTATTCTGAGCATATCGATAAGTGTGCCGAATGCAAAAATTTCGTCGAAAAAATAAAAGAAATGCAAAATAATTTGATAACCATAGGTGAAAATTTACAAAAAACCTTACCAAAAATAGATATTAAAGAAACAATATTTACAGAAATATCTAAAGTTAAAAATGGGGAACAAGTTATTCGCAATGCTATTGACAAAGAAGACGTAATTCCAGAATTTGTAGAATGGAATTTATACATCGAAGAAGAAGTCAATGATGTCTCACGGTATAGGTGTGAACTAAAATTAGAACATTCCTTACTATTAAGAGATGAAATTGAACAAATATGCCAAATCCACCAATCTTTAAATAACATAGGAAGCACATGGGAAGCACCAGTATTAGATACAGACCTATTACCGTCTATTTTAGAAAAAATTAATCATTATAAAGAAAAGCAAGAAGAGAAAATAAAGTCGATAGAAAAATTAGAAGAAGAACTCTTTGAACTTTCCTCAGCCATTACACCAGCACTGAATGACGTTGATATCTCTGCTCAAGTAGCAAAAAAAATTAAAGGAAAAGACTACTTAACAAAAAACAAAGAAAAACCAAAAATATTCAAACTAAAATCCAACATCACATCTAATAGAAACGAAAAATCAAAAGACAAAATAGCCACAAAACATGCATCGTATAACTATGTTATTCCTTTGGCAATAGCCGCCGTCCTCGTACTTACATTACTCGGTGTCTTTATAAACTTTTCCTTAAATCAAGATTTAACAAATCGTCAGATAGACACCGCTACAAATTCAAATATTAAAGAAAATAACACAATACGTAATGATACTTATAAAACAACCCAGCCATTCTATCAGATAGACTCCGAATCAAATTCCCAGAATAAACAAATAGCCATTAAGATGGACAATGGCAAGTCTACCCATAGGAAAAATTATGTTGAAGGTGCACTTTCTGTTTGGACAAATCAACTAAAAGAAAATGCATTAGCCAACGCTGGGAAACTAATGCGAATGGGGGTCTGGGCAACCCTTTCCCCAGAAGAAGCAAGAGAATTACTCCAACAATCAGGCCTTTCACCAGAAGCAGTTTTAGGTGCGGTTCAATTCCTACCTCCAGATGAAGCACGTGTCGTCCTTCAAGCAGCAATAGACAATAACCCAAATGATGCATATCTCCGCTACGCTATGGTTCAAACACTGATGAAACTTGATAATGTATCCAACGATGATATTTACAATCATTTAACAGAGTGGAGTCAATTAGACCCATCAAATGCCCTTCCTCATTTTATAGAAGCAGAACTTTATATGAAAAATGGACTGCCCGACAAAGCAATAAATTGCATTACAGATGCCAACAGTGCCACAAATTATAATTCTTACTCCACTATTACAGCCAAAGCATACATGGAAGCACTATTAGCAAAAGGAGTAGACCCAGAAATGGCAAAACTGCTCGCTTCCGCATCGTTGGGTTTGCGAGAAAGTCAAGATTTAGAAAACATGGTTCAAACCCTCTTAGATTACGGTAAATACTATGAGGATATAGGAGATTACGAAACCGCTTTGTTAATCTACGAAGCATTGAAAAATCTCGGTGTAAAAATAGATACAAGCTCCACACTAATTCAAGAAAGAATAGCTGGACTTGAATATGCTCAGAAAGCAGTAAATGCTATGTTGCGGATACTTAGTTCGACAAATACCTTATCCGATACCCAATCCCTTATCGATTTTACCCAGACACTGAACGAAATGATGACCAATTACAACCTTGCTCTGAATAATTTCTATAAATTATTCGATACCGATAACCCAGCACTAATTCTTGATGTTTTAAATACATACCTCACTAACGGCAATGTAACGATAAAATCGACAAATCAACAATAGAATAATAACCTACATCATACATTCGGTTGCCGTTCATTAGGTCCTGTGTATATCTGCCTTGGACGATGAATCCGTGTATCTGGGTCATTCCTCATCTCTAACCAATGGGCAATCCAGCCTGGAATCCTTCCTAATGAAAACAATACAGTAAACATTTGTGTCGGGATACCCATCGCACGATAGAGAATACCACTGTAAAAGTCAATATTTGGATACAACTTTTTCTCAATAAAATAGGCATCATTTAAAGCAACGTCTTCTAAATTCTTAGCAATCTCTAATAATGGATCATTAATCCCCATTTCTGAAAAAATAGAATCAACCGCACCTTTTAGCAGTTTTGCACGTGGGTCATAATTTTTGTAAACACGATGCCCAAATCCCATTAAACGGAAGTCTGAGTTCTTCTTTTTGGCTAATTCCACATATTTTTTATAGTTGGCTCCATCATTATAAATCATCTGTAACATATTCAATACCGCTTCATTAGCACCCCCATGTAAACGTCCCCATAACGCACTAATTCCAGCCGAAACACTTACATATAGATTCGCCATCGAACTTCCTACCATCCTTACTGTTGATGTACTACAATTTTGTTCATGGTCAACATGCAAAATTAACAACAAATCGAGTGCCTTCTCAAACACCTTGGGTACAACATAATCTTCCGCAGGAGACGCAAACATCATTCGCAAAAAATTCGCACAATAAGAATGGTCTGTTCGTGGATATATATACGGCTCGCCAACAGATTTTTTATATGAAAATGCCGCTATTGTTTTTGCCTGACCAATAATTCGGACAATGATATTATTTATATCCTCTTTTTCATAATTAGGATAAAATGAAGGCATTGCCGCTACCATAGAACTTAAAATACTCATCGGATGTGCATTATCAGGAAAAAAAGAGAAAAAGTTTACCATCCCTTGATGTATAAAACTATTCAGCGTGAGTTGTCTTCTCCATTCTTTTGCCTGTGCTGGTGTCGGCAATTCTCCATATATCAATAAGTATGCAATCTGAGAAAAAGGGAATTTTCCCGCTAATGATTCAATGGGATAACCACGATACCGCAATATACCTTTTTCTCCATCAATATATGTTATCCCACTTTTGCATGAACCCGTATTGCCATATCCTGGGTCATAAGTTAATGCACCAGTCGTTTCACGAAGCTTTCGAATATCAATGCCGATTTCTTTTTCAGTTCCTTCAAATACTGGTAATTCATATTCATTACCTCTTAAAATTAATTTGCATGTTTCTGTCATATCTATACCTTTCTTTTTTTATTTCAAGGTTACTAAAAATTAGCAGAAAATTATATCAAAATTTAATAATTAAATGCTGTCCAAACCAAATTATTTTTTAAGGACGAGATATAAAACTTGGTTTATTTCCTTGATACCTAATAACCATGCAATAAAAAGATACAATGTGAAACAAGTAGAACCCATAAAAAAAACATATAGCCCAAGTTTTAGAGTCCCACTTATACTATTTAGATTCACAAGCATGTTTATTATAAAAAATATACCTATAATAAAAAAAATGGAAATCACATATTTCATGATATTCAATAAATATTCTTTGTTAACTAAATTACCCAACCTAAAACTGAGAATTACAAAGAGTGATAAAAAATTAACCCAGAATGAAATAGCGGTTGATAAAACCAATCCTATATAGCCTAATGGTCCTACAAGAATAATATTTAAAATGATGTTTAAAATCATACTTATTGATGAGATAATAACAGGTATACTTGTATTATTCATAGCATAAAACCCCTGAATTAAAACCTTTACCCCTGAAAACCCAATCACGCCAATAGAATAAATTATAATAGCATGTGCTGTTTTCTCTGTTAATTCTGCACCAAAATGACCCCTTTCAAATAGCAGTTTTACAGTTGGTTTACTTAGTAATATCAAAATTACCATAGTAGGTAATATCATAAATAAGGTTTGTAATGTCCCCTCCCTTAACGCCTGTTTTATCTTATATATCTCTTTGTTAGCAAAATACTTGGATAATTCAGGCAATATGGATACAGATATGGCTGTGCCAAATATTGCAAGTGGCAATTGAATAAGTCGATTTGCATAAAACAAAGCAGATACCGTTCCTTCAGGAAGGGAATAAGAAAAAAAACTATCTACAAGTTTATTTATTTCTCCAGCCGCCTGACCAAAAATAACAGGGAGTAATAATAAAAATGCCTTTCGAACTCCTTCATTATACCAGTTTTTTGTAAAAGTAGGGGCTCTTAACCTTTTCCATACCGCTAAAAATAAAACAACTGCCTGTAAAATACCTCCTAACCAAAGACCTATAACTAACGACCAGATAATATCAATTTGTAAAAAATAAGGGATAAAGATACAAATAATAAGTGAAATATTAAGTAAAGCGGGTGCCATCCCTGGTGTCTTATAATCCCCCAATATAAACAATGGTGCCATCATAAACACCGCAATTCCTATCCAGAACAAATATGGAAAGCACCACTGAAGTATTAATACTGCAAGATTTAGTTGTTCCTCTGTTTTCGGAGTTTCTTTAGTAATAGTATGAAGCGTGTCTATTATATTAGGAATGAATGGCATAAACAGAACACCAAAAACTGATACAACAATTAATATCACAAACATAGTCGAAAAAAGAGAGTTCGTCAATTTCCGCATCTCTTCTATCCCGCCTTTTTCTTTATACTCAGAAAGAACAGGAACAAATGAAGCATTAACCGCACCCTCACCAAGGAGATCCCTAAAGGTATTTGGTAGCCGAAAAGCAAATAGGAAAGTATCACGGGAAAAATCAGGCACATACCACCCCATTAATATATCCCGAACAAGCCCCAATAAGCGACTGAATAGCGTCCCTACTGCGAAAATAAGAGCATATTTCCACCGTGAGATAGTCGCTTTTTCATGAGTTTCAGGAGACATAAGTTGTGGTTCCCCCTTTATTCCTATTACGAATAAATGTATCAATGAGCAAAAAGAGTATCCCTAAGATTCCAACCATCATAGAAACATAATCAGGATTTAAAAATGAAGATATTCTTTCAGAGGGACAGGGAAGTGTAAAAATACCGCCTAACCGGGCTCTTACACTAATTCCTGGGTTGTTTAATATAGGTTCGAATAAATAGGTTTTATCCCTACCGATGAGAATATGAGCCACATAAAATTTGCCATGTGGGTCAAATATACCTGAGATACCCGTGTTGGTACAGTGAATCACAGGTAGACGGGTTTCGATGGCACGCATACGGCATATTTCTAACTCCTGCGGTAAAGCATTTGTCCCGCCAAACCATGATAGATTGGTTAAAACGACTAAGGCAGTTGCCCCATTTTTTCGTAAGTGATGTGCCATATTTGAAAAAAGGACCTCGAAACATATCAAAGGCCCAATTTTATTATGCTCATTGATTGAGAATATTTTTTGTTCCTTTCCCGAACTTACATCATAAGGCAAAATATTTCGTAAAAAAGGCAAAAACTGAGCAAGAGGTAAATACTCACCAAAAGGTGCTAAGTGAACCTTATCATAATAATCCATGACATTCCCCTCTGGATTTATCCACACACACGAGTTATAATCACCACCTTCTTCATCCAAACGTGTTGTTCCAGTTATTAGATGAACGGACTGCTTTTGTGCAAAGTCCTGTAATAGATCTAATATCCCAGGTGTAGAATAGTCCGTCATTACTAATGCCTCAGGCCAAAAAACAATATCTACCTTCTGATTCTTTAATAATGTGTTTGAATATTGTACTGCCCATTCCACCATATCCCGATACCATATCGGGTCAAATTTCATCTCTTGCGGAAAATTAGGCTGAATAATTGCTACTCGGGTAGTCCCTTCTTTAATGGATGTATTGAGTAATAATAGCCAGCCTATAAAATGAACAACTAAAATGACACATACAACATGAATTATGGATTTTAACCGATGAGTTTTTTGGATAATCGCCTCTGCTATAAATATATTTGCTAATATAATGAAAAAGGATAATAAAGGGACACTACCTAAAGAGGTTAACTGAGAAAAAAGCAAATTCGGACCTTGACTATACCCTAAATTACACCAGCCAAACCCCGTTAAAGCATGGGCTTGCACCCATTCCATCCCTACCCAGAGGGCACCGAAAACATAGTTACGGAAAATAGAATTTTGATGGGAAAAATGTTTACTCACTAAAAAACCTATAATTGCCCAGAATGCAGAAAGTCCCATTGAGAGTAATTGGTAACCGATGAACGCTGGTCCACCTACCCAGAACATATTGACAATGAGCCAGTTTAAAGTGAGTGAGTGAAAAACCCAACCACTTATAAAAAAATACAATGCTACTTTTTTAGGTTTTGTTTCTAAAAAGAAGGTTATAAATAGAGGTACAAATGCTACCCAGATTAGAATATAGAAATGAAAGTTAGGGAAGGATAGGAACGCAAGTATACCCGTTAAAATTGAAAGAAATAAAGGATTTTTTACCCACGTTTTTATTAAGTTAATATTCATAAAGTCGTTTTGCCTGTTTTAATTTTAAACGTTACTTACATATCACTATATTATCAAAAAGGATTGGACATTTTCAGTCGGGAGGTGTTATAAATCATCTTGCATAGCTTTGATTTCTTCTTCTATGCGTTCCTTATTTTCCCATTTATCCCCGCGTTTTTCCCAGAAACGTAAAGCACTCGACCCCTCTTCTGACATAGAGCGAAGGTCAACGACTGTGGGCTGAACAAATATTAAGAGGTGGGTAATGTCTGCTTGAGACCGTCTTGAACGGAATGGAATTCCGAGTAAAGGTACTTTTCCGATACCTGGTACTCGATTTTCAGATTTCCGAATATTGCGACTGGATAATCCACCTATGACTAATGTTTGACCGTTCGGAACCATAACGAACCCCGTTTGAGACCGCTTTGAGAATACGGGTAGGTCAATGCCTCTTAGTCGGTCTATTCGGGTAATATCTGTTACGTCTAATTGTTTGATTTCAAGTTGCACCATATTGTTTGGCAAGATGGTCGGGATTAATTCAAGGTTAACTCCGATATCTTTCCATGCAACGCTTAGGTTAGGAACGGATGCACCCTTTGTTACAGATTGGTATGGCACCTGTCCACCTGCCTTGATAGTTGCTGGTGTTCCGTTCATAACCAAGATTTCGGGTTTTGAAATGAGGTCGACGTCAGACTTTGTTTCAAGGGCACGAAATACCCCATCCAATGTTCCATAATCCCATGTAAGTATGCTGAACGTTAAACCACCCCCTTGTGGGGTCTGGATTCCAGCAGTGGCAGTGTCTGGGTCGTTACGTAGAGGTGGTTTTTCAAAGTCTGGATTTTTGTAGGGAACGTTGAAAGGTGGTTGTTTAGGATTAGGTGATGGGGCGGGTAGGGTTACAGATGAGAAGTCTTGAGAGACATCTGTTGTATTGGTTGTTATTTGAGGTATTTTAAGGTGTTCATGTTCTTCTTCTCGGTAAAATCGCACAAAGTTTAAGTTTGTTCCTAATTTTCTTAAGCCATTTTCGTTTGTTTCACTTATCCAGACCTGAACTTGAACCTGTCGTATGTCAACTGGTGGCGGTGGAGTGGGAGGAGGAGGTGGTTGTTGTTCGGCTGGAGGAGGAGGGGGAGGTGGTTGTTGTTCGGCTGGAGGGGGAGGTGGTGGTGCAGGTTGTGCATTCTGAGTGTAGGTAGGAGAAGTTAAGAAAAGTAATAAAGAGATTACTATCGTTAGCACGATGTTGATTTTTATATTTTTTAAGGATGGTATCAAAAGTTGTGTCATTTTTTCTTATCTCCCGTACCTAACTCAGAACTAACCCCATTTTCATTTTTATTGATTTCAACGCCTGTAATGCCTTCGGCGATGCCTTCGGGAATTTCTTTGAGACCACCTAAAACATTAGTAATAATTTCAGTGGGAGATACTTTTGTTGGTTTCTTTTCTTCTTCGGTTGTGAATCCGTATTGGTCTGCAACGGTATAGGAGGGACGCCATAATTCTGCTTTTAATAGGAATACAAGTTCTCGTCGTCCTTCTTCCTTTTTCTTGTTTCCAAGGCCTTGAGTTAGGGGTATTTCTGGTGCTTTGAATGGAGTTACTCTTTGTATTAATCCGTTGGCTAATTCTTCTCCCTGTATTAGCCATGGAACTGAGGATGAAGTTCTTGTTCGTGTATTTCTATATAACCCGCCTAATATTAGAACCTGGCCATGTCTAACCCAAATTGTAGTTGTTATACTACGTGAAATAAATTCAGGTACGCTGATTGTATTTGCTGTGTTGCCAGCTATGGCTACGCTTAGTCGTTGTCCTTCTTCAGTGATGGCTGCTGTTAGTGTAAGCTGGATATAGATATCTTCAGTGGTTCTTGGGTCGCCATCATCATCAATCACCTGGTTTGCCTGGACACTTAAGTTAACCCCAGTAGGTTTAAATTCGGTTACTTGTTGAGTCACGACGCCGACGACGATAGTGTTTTCGTAGGGTATTTCTTGTACTGTTTGTATCACGGTAGGAGCAGATGCTCCTACGGGTACTAATGCTTTGGGTCGAGATAATATGAATGCACGGTTTTGGTTTACTAATGCTTGTAGGACTGCTTCAAAATCGCCCCATTTACTTGTCATTCGGTCTAAAAATACCGTGATGGCAGAAGATTGTGTTGTGGGAAAGGTTAAATCACCAGTAGTGATTGCAGGATTCCCTGTTGATACTCTTCCATAAGGGCGTGGGTCTGTTTTTTGGCGGAAATAACCTGAAAGCCCCGTTTCGCTTCCAATGTGTGTTTGAAATTCTATAATTTTAACTGAAACACTTACCTGTTGAGGTGCAGGTTGCTGGGCTACGGTTGTTAGTGAGGTAAAAGACAGTATTGAAATTAAGACACTTATTAGTGTTGGAATTTTGTACTTTTTAATACTATCTTTTTTTATTTTCAATTTATTCATCATAGTATGCAGTATAATCATAATGGTCTATGTTTTCAATATTATCAAAATTTACAAACTGTGCACTGAAAGGTTTATGTTGCCCTGGATTTAGATTTCCGATAAATATGTTTTTGGTGTCGTATACCATTCCGCTGAAGCCATATATAGTCAGTTGAATATTAACATTTTTTATAGTTCGTGTGCTTCGGTTTCGTATTTGTCCAGAAACATTATAAATATGGTGTTTAAAATCGTTTGACCAACCGCTTTGACGACCACTGCGGAATGAGGTAACATTGAAGAAAACGATGGGATTCCGTTCTGCTTCTCTTTTTAGTGCTTCTTCTGGTGTTAACACAACTATTTCGCTAGTGGGTGTTTTTTCAATTCGGCTTGTAATGGTTGGGTCATTCCATAGTTCAGGTTTCATCGTAACGAGGGTTTTGTATAAAGTGCCCGCTTTTGAATAATCTTGATTTATCCAATACCAGTTTGCTAATTGTAACATTAATTCTGGGTTCTCTTTATCCTGTTGTAGTTTTGCTTCAAGGTTTTTGATATGGTTTTCAATAGTATCAATTTTTTCAATATGGTTTATGGTGGTACCTAATAACTCACCTATTTGTTTTCTTGCGTGTTCCGCATATATTCCTTTTGGTTCATTTTGCAAGTATTTAATGTAATGGGTCAATGCGTTTTGAGGACTTCCTAACCCTTGATAGACGATACCTAAATAATAATTTGCTGAGTTGGTATTGTCTCCACTTTCTAAAACAGAGAGTAGTTTTGGAAGTGCTTGTGAGAACTGACCTTGTTCAATCAGCTGTTGAGCTAACTTAATATCTGAAGATGTCGGATTTGTTTTGTAAATATTTCGGTGTTGTAGATTAAGGGGATGTTTATCATGTGTTTTTGGATTTGCATGTTGACATGTCTGTAGGCAGGAAAAACAGAATAGACAGAAGAGTATTGCTATTCCAGTGTTTTTTCGCCATATATGTTTCATGAACGACCTTTTCTTTTTTATTTTTAGTATAGGAAATTAAAAGAGTGAATAACAATTAGTAGGTATTGTTTATTTATTCTTTGCAAGTCTTTCGAGAACTTTTTCAGTAATATCCTCTGCTGGTATTTGGTCTCCTGCAGTTTGCCAGTAATTAAATTCAGCTACAAGGTCAAATTGACTTTCTTGTGCAACTTCTTGGATAACACGAACTGCCCGCTCACTGGCTTTACTTAGCATAATCCAGTATTTGGCAGTTCCGGCTTCTATCTTTCGCGTTTTAATTCCTGAAAATTCAGGGGTCGCTTGAATGATTTCTTCAAAGCGAACTAACCCTGGTTTATTGAACTTGCTCGCTGTGCCCCAGAATATTTTTTGTTCATCAACTTTATCTGGTGCAAGAGAGAGTGGGTCTGCCAGTGCCCATAGGTTACTGCACAGAAAGGCGAGAGTTATTAATATTTTACTTGCTCGCATATAGTGCTCCTTACCTTTTGTGCTATTTTTAGTTTGTTGTTTCGTAATCAATTTTTTGCCTTTACAATCTATACTTTATTAATCTTATGAGAGTATGAAAAAGTTTCATATTTTTTAAAATTTTTTTTGAAAAATACAATATGTTGTGTGTAGGTTAAAAATTGGCATATAAGTAGTATATATCATTTTGGGGAGAGGGTGTCAATGTTTTTTGGTCGGACAAGTCGGACGAGTCGGACGGGTCGGACGAGGCGGATGGGGTGGGCGAGGTGGACGGGTCGGACAAGTCGGACGAGGCGGACGGGGCGGACAAGGCGGTCGAGGTGGACGGGTCGGGCGGGGCGGACGGGTCGGACAAGTCGGACGAGGCGGACAAATCGGACGAGTCGGACGAGTCGGACGGGGTGGACAAGTCGGACGGGGAGGGCGGGGTGGACAAGTCGGACGGGGAGGGCGGGGCGGACAAGTCGGTCGAGGTGGACGGGGTGAAGAGGGATTACTTTAAACATTGTAAATTTGTATAATATCATTTAGGTTTATTCGTTTAATGATTGTGTTTTGATGTAGAATGATGGAAATTTAATTAAAATTAAAAGGACTATACGATGTATCGAAGGAATGCTATTTTTAGGCAATGGTTATTGATTTGTTTTTTATTTGTTATTGTTTTTTTTATCTTTGATGCTTTTGGGGTGGGAGAGAGTGAATACTCCGCAATACGGATAATGCATAAAAATTCTATTGCAGGTAAAAATGTTATAGCAGATATTAGTATTGGTGGTTTGTTGGAAAAAGAGGTAGAGAAATTTGTTCCTATTCTTTGTGATATGGATGCTAAACATGATTATTCTTATGTATTAGTCAGCCTTGATGTTTACAATTTATCTGAAAAAGATTCGAAGTTGGCTATAAGTTCAAGTCAGGAAATCGCATTAGTTAAAGGATTTAATAAGTGCTCGTTTTCGCTTCCATTAGAAGGGTTTCAAGATGGAGAGTATGAGGGGAAAATCCAAGTTAAATATACAAAGGAGGAGAAACCTGCAATTGTTGATTTTGTTATGGAGAAAATATCATCACATGGTCTGGAAATGAAATTACAAGAGATTGAAAAGGAATTAGCAAATGTATCTGATTTAACGACGTCAGAACATCAAATTACTTCTGTTGAGCCGAGTTTGGCAAAGAAGTTGATGGAGCAAGCACAGAAGGAATTTTCAGAGAAGGAATGGGAGCATTTATCAGACACGTTGAATACTCTTGAGGAGCAAATATCTTCATTGAGGGTATCTTTTTTAAGGGATGTAGAGAGTAGTGTCGAAGGGGACACCTTTGAATCGTTAACACTTAATTCAGAGGGTGTTTTTGCGAATAATAAGCCTGTAAGTGTTGTGGGTGTTTATTTAGATGACCCGAGTCTTGATAAGGTGAAAATGGTTATTGATAGTTCGATTCCTTTGGTTGTCTTTCCTATATCTTTAGATAAATTAGTTCCATTGGAAACGGAAACGTTAGAAATACCTGAAGAGATTTATGTGCTGATAGATACCTTGATAGAAAATAAGGTTTATATATTAATTCAGCTTATTCAAGAACAAATGCCTGCTTGGTTTTATGATAAATATCCTGATAGTGTTCAAGATGGTTTTATAAATTTGGCTGTTCCTGCAGTTCAGGGAATTTTGGAAAAGGGATATAAAAAGATTGTAGACCGATATGGGAGCAATGCATTTTATTTAGGAATGAGTTTGTTAGTTAATCCACGGTTTAAGTTTAATGGAGATGTTGTCCGCCAGTCTTTTATAGAATGGACAAAGGTTAATTATCCTGATAGACAGACATTAAATCAGATCTGGCATGCACATTTGACGACCTATGATGAGATAACTATTTGGGATGAGGTGGCTCCATCCTGGAGTTATCAAAATAAGCGGGCATATCAATATGATTGGCAGAATTTTCATCGGGATATGATTTCAAATATGCTTAAAATGGTGTTTGAGCGGATTCGTTCATATCATGATCATCCATGTCCTCTTTCTGTTTCTTTTCCTGCGAGTGTATTTGAATTAGATGAGACGAAGTTTACACCTGATAGGGAACGAGTCATTCCAAATCTTGATTTTATTTCATTAAATGCATGTTTTAAGTCTGAGGATGGTATTTATGCTCAGGGGTATCCTGATCCGGCGGTGGATTTGGTATGGCTTCGCTCGGTATCTCAAGGGAAACCGCTGGTTATCGCTCGTGCTGATTTGCAATATCGGGAAGGTATGACAAGTGCTGAGAAATATAATTATACTCAGGGTTTTCTTTGGGATATGGTAGTTTCTGGAGCACAGGTAATAGCGTTAAATTTGGGTGGGAATCTCAGAGATGAGGTTCCTATTTGGAAGGCGATTGCTGATTCGAACAGATTATTTAAGCGATATGGGGAAGTATTGCGAGGGTTGCAGATTTCAAAACCGTTGGTACGTATTTTGTTTAGTGACTCATCAAAGATTCTTGATGGTGGTGTGCCCCATTTGAAATCGGCACGGCTTGCTTTTGAGGGGAGTTCTTTTGCAGGTTATGATGTCTGTTTTGCAACGGAGCGTGAAATAGAGGCGGGTGTGTTGCAGGATACAAAGGTATTGATTATGCCACAGACATTGGCGATAGAAGATGATGTATTTAATATGATTACTGATTATATTCGTTCTGGAAATTATATTATACGAGTAGGTACTCAAATTCCGTATGACCCTAAAGGTAAATCACGTCGTGATGTTGTGCAACCTACGAGTAATACTGTTTTGGTGCGTGGGATGAATTTGCCGACAGAGTATTTGCATGGGATGGATGCTGTAATTTCCAATAAGGCATTACCGCCGATACCGAGACCTGTGAATAAGGTGGGATATCCTTTGGAAGGGGTAAAATCGCGGTTCATCGACTCGTCTGATGGTGGTGGTTATTTGTATCTATTAAATTTGAGGAAGGAAGTGGTTTTATGTCGGCTTACAGGATATCTTCAAAAGGGTGTGGATTTAGTTCATAATGAAAGTGTTGAATTTCCAAAAATGCTTCAACCGTTGGAATTGTTGTTTGTGAAATTAATTCCACCTGATTATGAGAAAGTGGTGGAACCGAATCCGGTACCTGAGGCGAAATCAGATAAGAAAGATAAAAAGTCAAGGTGAGGATAGATTGACAATAATGGATAGTGGAAAATCATTGCCTTTTTCTCAAAATGTAATTGCAATTGTTTGGGATTTTGATTTTACGTTAACGCCGAAGAACATGCAGGAGCCGTTGTTTATTGAGTATGGTGTGGATGAGCAAACGTTTTGGAAAGAGGTTAATGCTTTACCTGAATATTATAAGAAAGCGGGGATTCGTGTGTCTGAAGAGACTGCTTATTTGTGGCATATTATTTCTTATGTTAAGGCGGGTACGTTTCCGGATTTGACGAATCAAAAATTAAGGGAATTGGGTGGGAAAATACCATTTTTTCCGGGATTGCCGGAGTTTTTTTTGGAGATTCAACAAAAGTTAAATAGGGAACCTTATCTTGAATATGATTTAAAGGTGGAGCATTATATTGTGAGTAGTGGTCTTGCAGAGATGATAAAGGGTTCGAAGATAGCTCCGTATATATCAGGGGTATGGGCGTCAGAATTTATTGAGGTGCCGGCGGGACCGGGTGAGGATTTCACGCAACAACCTAAATCGGGATTGATTAGTCAGGTTGGATATATCATTGACCATACCACGAAAACGCGAGCATTATTTGAGATTAATAAGGGGATAAATAAGGTGGAGGGGATTCGTGTCAATGATTCGATACCTGAAAATGCGAGACGGGTTCCATTTAAGAATATGATTTATGTGGGTGATGGTCCGAGTGATATTCCATGTTTTTCGGTGGTGCGTAAGCATGGCGGTTTAACTTATGCGGTATATCCGAGAGGGGATGAATATAAATATCAGCAGGTGATTGAACTTTTAGAATCAGACCGAATAGATGCATACGGGCCTGCAGATTATCGTGAGGATAGTGAAACAGTTATTTGGTTAAAAAATAAGGTGATAGGTATTGCTAATAGAATTGTGGAAGAGAAGAAGAGTGCGTTGTATTCTCAGATTAAATCGGGGCCAAAACACACAAGTTAGGGTGGGGTATGTAGCATAGTTTTTAGTCTGTGTTTTTAGACCAGATGCCAGGTATTTGAGTGTCGCAGTATGGGCATTTGCCATCTGTTAGTTTATTAGACCAGACATTGAAGCCTGTTCGTTCAATAAGTAACTCATGGCAATGAGGACAGTATGTGTTTTCCATTGTTTTTACGGAGCCGGGACGGTTACCAGCGTAGACGAATTTTAAGCCTGCATCTTTAGCAATTTTATATGCCTTTTCAAGTTGATGTGCACTTGTAGGGAAACCATCATTCATTTTATAGTTGGGGTAAAATCCTGTTACATGCCATGGTATATTCGGATTTGTTTTGGCGATGAATTTTGTTAGTTCTCGTAATTCTTCATCGCTATCATTAAAGCCTGGAACTAATAATGTGACTATTTCTACCCAGTAGTTTAATTCGACAGCTTTTTCAATTGTATGGCAGACAGTAGAAAGTTTTCCGCCTAATTTATCATAGTTTTTTTGTTGGAATGTTTTTAGATCTATTTTGAATAGTTTTGTCACGGGTCTCAAAAATTGTAATACTTTTTCTGATGCGTGTCCGTTACTTACATAACCACAAATGATACCTCTATTTTTTGCTAAGGAGAAGATTTCGAATGCCCAGTCGCTTGTGATAAGTGGTTCGTTATATGTGCTAACAATTACGGGAGAATGATGTTGAAGTGCAAGTTCTAATATTGTATTTGCGGAGATAGGTTCGAAACGGATGAGTGAATTGGGGTCGCGGAGTGTTTGACTACTGAGCCAGTTCTGGCAAAATGGGCAATGAAAATTACAACCTAACATGCCGAAAGATAATGCGGTATCACCTGGTAATACGTGGAAGAAAGGTTTTTTCTCGATGGGGTCGATTGCAAGTCCAGCAACGTAGCCATAGGGTGCATATAAAATGCCATCTTTGTTAAATCTTAGTTTGCAGATTCCACTTTTACCTGGAGATATAGTGCATTGATGTCCACATGAAAAGCAACGAACCTTATCTCCCTCTAATGTCTCGTATAATTCTTTGTTAGCGGGTTTGGAGAATTTTGATTTTAATATTTGTTCGTTATTTTCCATAGTTGTATATCTTTTCTATTATTGTATATCTCCTGTGCCTGGAGTTTCATCAAAATATTTGTGCTTGTCATTTATTTTTGCAAAGGATTCTGCTTCGGGAAGAGGTTTTTTAGGGATGGTAATGATAGGCCAGATTTTGGAATATGTTGCGTTGATTTGGATGTAGTGTTTCCACTTTTCTGGGATGTTTTTTTCAGGATATATGGCGTTTACGGGACAAGGGTCGACGCATGCACCGCAGTCAATACAATCATCTGGGTCGATAACTAACATATTTGCACCTTCGTGGAAGCAGATAACGGGGCAATTACGAAGGCATTCTGTATACTTGCATTTAATACATGGTTCTGTTACGACATAAGCCATAATTAAATTCCTTAATTTTTGTATTATATTATATACATTTTTTATTAATTTTTTAACGGAAAATTATAGGAAGAGGATGTTTATGGTGTATCAAAAAATTGTATCAATATCTACAAAGACGTATGGTGAGATGATGGATATAACGTCTCGGGTGCAACGTATTGTTCAGGAGTCAGGGATGAAAGTAGGGATAGTTCATATTTTTAATGTTGGAAGTACAGCCTGTATAGGGACTATTGAGTATGAACCGGGACTTGTTCGTGATTTGCCGGAACAGCTGTCGCGATTATTTCCTCCGGGGCGAAGTTATGCTCACGAACAGACATGGCATGATGGGAATGGGCATTCGCATTTGCAGGCGACAGTAATGGGTGCAGGGATTACAGTACCTTTTCATGATGGGAATCTTATTTTGGGGACATGGCAACAAATATTTCATCTTGAGTGTGACATTAAACCGCGTAGTAGGAAGGTTGTTGTAACTGTCATTGGCGAGTAATCTATTTTTGATGTTTTTTGGTGCGTTTTATTTGTCTTTTTTAATATAATTAATAACCTATGCCCCGATAGTTCAGTGGATAGAACGAATCCCTCCTAAGGATTAGACCCGCGTTCGATTCGCGGTCGGGGCGCCATTTTTTTTAGGGGAGGTAGTTAGATGTGAAGGAAATATTTTTTTGTTTTTGGGTTATATCTTTATTTTTTATTCGTGACGTGGTATGATATTAAGAAACTTTTTTATTGGAGGTTAAGTTGTGGGTTTTTCTGTAGGGATTATTGGTTTACCTAATGTTGGTAAGAGTACGCTTTTTAATGCACTAACCCAAAGTAATCATGCTCAGGTGGCGAATTATCCTTTTTGCACTATTGAGCCTAATCATGCAGTGGTAAGGGTGCCTGATGAAAACTTAGACCGATTGTCTGCAATGATTCAGCCGAAGCAGACTATTTATGCAACGATTGAGTTTGTGGACATAGCAGGTTTGGTAAAAGGGTCGCATAAGGGAGAAGGACTTGGTAATCAATTTTTGGCACATATTCGTGAAACGGATGCATTGATTCATATTGTTCGTTGTTTTGAGGATGAGAATATAGTCCATGTTCATGGTGTTATTGACCCTCTTGCTGATATTGATGTTGTTAATATTGAATTAATATTTGCAGACTTACAGCAATTGGAGCGTAAGATTGAGAAATTACATCGACAGGTAAAAGGGGATAAAAAGGTAATTCCTTTGTTGGAATTGTGTGAACGATTAAAGGGGCATTTTGAGAAAGGACTTCCTGCAAGGGTATTTCCTGAGCGGGATAGTGACATATTTCATGAGTTAAATGAGGAGATGCGTTTTACGACGGGTAAAAAGATTATCTATGTTGCGAATGTTGATGAGAAAGGATTGGAGCATGATCCACCTGTTTTGGATGGGATACGGAAGTTGGCTGAACATGAGGGGACAGAGGTTGTTAAGGTGTGTGCACAATTAGAAATGGAATTGGCAGAGATGGAGGAGGCGGAACGGAGAGAGTTTTTGATGATGGATGGGGCAACAGAGTCGGCATTGGAACAAGTGGTTCATACTGCGTATAGGTTGTTGAGTTTGGTAACGTTTTATACGATGGCACCTCCAAAAGAGATTCGTGCATGGGCGGTGAAGGAAGGAACCCATGTTATTAATGCTGCGGGTATGATTCATACCGATTTTGAAAAACATTTTGTTTGTGCAGAGGTCGTTCCCGTGAAGGAATTTTTGTTGCATGGTGGAGAAGCGGGAGCAAGACATGCTGGAGCATGGCGTATTGAAGGACGGGATTATATAGTTAAAGATGGCGATTGTATTTATATTAAGGCGAATGCATGAGATTACTTTTTGAAAAATTTAACATAAAAGTAAATGGAGAAGTTCAATGAAAAGTAAATATTTTGTATTTGTTTTCCTATCCATTGTTTGTTGTTTAGTTATCTCTTGTCAAGATAGAAATATAAAGAAGGAGGATAGGACACCTGCAAGTAAAGGGGTTGGGAAGTCTCCTGAAGGAGTGCAAGGAGTTCCAAAAACGGTGGGTGAGAGCGTATCATTACAGCCGATATATCAATATCCAATGGCTGGGGAAGTGATAGATAAAAAATTTATGTTGGTGTTTGATAAAAAGGTATATTTCCCATCAGATGTATCTGTTGATGATTATATAAAGACAGAGCCGCCGTTGAGGGGAGTTGTAGAATGTTTGGGGAATGCAATCGTTTTTAATTTATTGCAGGATTTGCCTACAGATGTTGAAGATATTAAGATTTGTGTACATCCACAGTTGCAGTCGGAAGATGGCTTGAAAATAGATCCTCAAAAGTTGTGTTATCAATTACCAACAAAGGGTATTAAGGTTTTAGAAGGTCAATTTAAGGATGTAAATGAGAGCCGTTTTTTGTTTTCGTTGAAGTTTAGTCAGGCGGTTTTGGCGGGAGATGTGAAGTCGTTTATTTTATTAACTAATAAGGATGGAGGAGATGTTGAGTTTAGTGTGCAGGATACAGGGAATCCAACGGAGGTAGTTGATTTAGAGATAAAGAGGTCTGCTGATGAGCCGTATAAGATGCTGATAAAGCCTGGGTATTGGGACAGTGAAAAGAGATATAAGGGGCAAGGGGCATATTTTGAATTTCCTTTGAAAGAGCGGTTGGAGGTGGTTGAATGTAAGGTGAGGGAGTATGGATATTTACAAATTACGTTTTCAAGACCTGTTTCGGGCAGTGTTATTTTAAAATCTGTTTATGTGACTTATCCTAATCAGGCGAGGATTGAATATAATGCGATTCCTGCGGATTGGGGGATGGTTAATGAGCCTGTAATTAGCACGGCATATACTATGGCAAATGTGGAACCTGATTATTGGAGGGTGTTAGATGCGGTATCGTCCTCGGGAAAAACCTTTAATGTGGGGGATTACATTAAGGAGAAGGGATCTAAATCATGGTTGTTAAAGGTTAAGCCAGGCATCTCGGTGGATATTATTAATGTAGGCATAAAACAGTATACGTGGTCAACGGATTATGCCCTTTTACAGGAGGAGTATAAATGGACTTCTCAAAGGAGTACATCTGATTTTAAGATTGATTATATATACTGGAATAACAAAGGATTGGATGGTGTTTCGTGTTCGGTTAATATGCCTCCGATTGATATTGATAAGGCTATAAACTATCTTGAAATAATTCCTCCTGTTGAGAATCTTTTGTTGCAGACGAAGGGATGGGGTAATATTCAGATTGATGGTGATTGGAAATCAGGTATAAATTATGTGATGAAATGGAAAGCAGGATTGGAATGGGGAGGCGATTCTATTTCTGGATATAAGGTTTTATCAAATGATTATGTATATCCGTTGGCGAAGGTTCCGGAGTATAAAACGTTAGATTTTGCAAATGATGATAAATATTATATAGTTCCTCTTCATGAAAAAAATTTTGTGCGTGTTGGTAGTCGTAATGTTCCGAAGGGTTATATTCACGTTTATGAGGTGATTACGGAAAATCTTCCTGTATGGATAGGGAATGTTTCGGCGAATAGTATTCCGTTTGAAATAAATGAGAGGACGACAAAATATCTGACTGCTATTCCTGTTGAATTTCCGAATTGTATTGATAAAGCGAGTTATGTAGATGTTGATTTGACAAATTACTTGGCTGGGTATCCGAAAGGGGTTTTTACATTATGTTTATCAGATACAAAGAAACCGGGTGTGTTGAGGGCATCATGGGAAAATAAGGCTTCTACCTCATCAGGAGAGGAAGATGACGAGGAATATGAAAGGTATGATTATGAAGATGAGTGGGGGTATGGTGATGAGAATCGATTTTATTCGGATTATAAAGGAGTTCGAAGTGATATATGTTATGTGTTGTGGACAAGATTGGGGGTTGTTTCGCATTGGAATGATACGGGGTTGATTGCCTTTGTACATGATTTGTTAGATTTAACTCCGCAAGCGAATGCAGTTGTAACGGCTTATTCGATTAAGAATCGTAAAGTAGGTGAAGGTATAACGGATAATAAGGGTTTTGTGAAAATATCAGTTGATGATAAAGGGTTGGGAAGTCCATATCTATTGACGGTTCGTACTGATAAAGATTTTACCTTTGTATTTTTGGTTCCTAAACCGCTACCTACCTTTAAGGATTTGGAGAAGTATGATAAATATGATAGTGAAGGATATGATGCTTTTATTTATGCGGATAGGAATTTGTATCGACCGGGAGAGACGATTCATTCGAGGTGGATTGTTAGGACAAAGTATGGTTCAGAAGTTGTACATGCTCCTTTAGAATTACGATTTGTTAATCCACAAAATAAGGTGATTTTACGTAAGATAGTGAATTTGTCGGAATTGGGTACGGGTGGTGAAGATATAGTTACAGAGATGACGTATTTGACAGGAAATTATAATTTGGGTTTGTATGTTCCAGGTGGAGAACGTATTTGTGGCTCTACAATTATACATATTGAGGATTTTGTGCCCGACCAGATTAAGACGGAGCTAACTGTTAGTGAAGATTTTTGGGTTGTAGGTTCTAAACAAAGTGTAGAATCTGTTTCTCATTATTTTGTAGGACCACCAGCCAATGATTTGAATTGTAAATGGAAATTGGTTATTACAAAGAAGGAGTTTGAGAGTGATAAATGGAAGGGTTATCGGTTTGGTAACGATGAGATATTTAAGACGGTAGTTATGGATTTAGGGGTTCAAAAAACGGATAAGGATGGTAAATCGAAGTTGGAATTTGTGTTTAATCCACTGGGCTTTATTAATGTACCTGTTGAAATATCGACGATAGCGGAAGTTTCGGAATCTGGTGGCAGGGCAGTTTTTGGTGTTAAGAAGGTTATAGGTTATCCAGAGGATATTGTTTGTGGGTTAGGCCTTGAAAAGATTGGTGATAAGTTGCAGGCGAGTGTTGCTTTGGTGGATAAAAATTTTGACCCTGCTCCGGATCAGGAAGTTGAAGTATTTTTAGAGAAAGTTGAATGGACTTATGTGAATCGTGTTTATAGAGGAGCTTTTCCGCAATGGGAACGTGTCTTTAAAGTTATTGAACAGAAAAAAATAGTCACCAATAATGGGATGGCTGTTGTTTTATTTGATAGTCCGTTACCGTATTATTCTTATAGGATTCGGGCGCAAAGAGTTGGTTCAAAAGTTTTTTCAGAACGTTCGTTTTATTATGTTCCTTCGCAAATGATTGACTTGAAAGATAAGCCTCCAGAACTGGTAAAAATACATATTGAGGATAAAAGGTGGTCTGTTGGTGAGGATGTTCCTGTAACTATTGAAGTGCCTTTCGATGGTAAGGCTGTGGTAATAGTTCAGGGAGACAAGATATGGGATGGGCAGATTATAGATATTGTTTCGGGGAAGGGGATGTTTTCATTGCCAATAAAAGAAGAATATTATCCGAATGTTTGGGTTGGAGTTTCGGCGCTACACGTGCCTACCAAAGAGGAAGTGGAAATTAGCCCATATTCTTCATTTTCTTTTGCTAAAGTTGAGGTAGAAAATCCGAAAGGCAAATTAAATCTTGTTTTTTCTGATTTGCCTACAGAGGTAAAACCGCAGACGGAGGTTGAGGTATCCGTTCGGGCAACGGATAAGGATAATAGACCCTTGGTAGGAGAGTTGACAATTGCTTTAGTAGACGAAGGGATACATTCAATAGTTGGGTATATTTCACCTGACCCGTATGCGTGGTTTGGTAGGGCTCGTTATTCACCCATTCAACGAGTACATTATTATGACCATGTGGCTTATCATTATGACCCAACCTTACCTGGTGGTGATATGTTGGCGAGAATGTTATCATCTGGGAAGCCTGAAATAAGTGATACCTGGATTAAACCTGTTGCTTTATGGTCTGGTGTAGTTCGTACTGACGAACAGGGTATCGCAAAGGCTTCTTTCCGTTTGCCTGAATTTAATGGTACGTTACGAATAGTGGTAGTAGGTGTTAACAAAGAGCTGGTGGGTTCTGTTGAAGGTTCGTTATTTGTTCGTAGACCTTGTGTGATTCAGACACATTTGCCAAGATTTTTACGACCTAATGATAAGGCGATACTATTTGCAAGGAGTTTGAATTCTCAAGATGTTCCGTTAGATGTCAAGGTTTCTATGTCGCCGAGTGAAGCACTTCAAATAATACCTACATTTTTTGAATGGGAATCAAAACCTCAAAGTCTTAGTTTATCACCCGAAATAAATTTAACTTGTGTGTCTGGTTTAAGTCAGGCGAAGATTGATTGGCAATACCAAATTGTTGATAAACAAGGAAATGTGGTTGACCAATTTAGTCAAGAGACGCCTATACCTAATCGAATCCCTGCGATATATGAGCAACGGAGAAAAACGTATATGATTTCTCCAGGGGAGATACTTAAATTGGATACTAACGATTTTGTTGTGGATGACCTGTTAGAGACGGAAATAAAAGTGGGAGGTAGTCCACTATTACAAATAGAGCCGGCTATATCGTGGTTGTGGAAGTATCCGTATTCATGTTGTGAACAAAAAATTTCACGATTATATGGGTTGTATCTATTTCGTCATTATGTCCAGAATTCTATGCCAGAGACAATAAATAAGGAGTTATATAATAATATTTTACTAACCCTTGTTAATGAAATATTTGCACACCAGCAGGCAAATGGAGGTTTTTCACTTTGGCCTTATTCGAATTCTACCGACCTTAAAACATCACTTCATACAGCCTTATTGCTGGCTCTTATAAATAGGGATAAAGAATTACAAATTCCTGAAAAGCCATATCGAAGGCTTATGGAGTTTTTGCAAGATGTGTGTCGTAGAGGTGATTCGGAGAATAGTGTAGCCTGGGAGGCTCAGGCGTTTGCAACGCTTATCTTATCTATCAATGGAGACCCATCCGCAAGTGAGCGTTTGGTGAATTATTTGAAAGTAGATTTGCCTCGGAATTTGAGGGTTATGCTTCTTATGGGTGCACATATCTGTGGTAAGCCTAAAGAGTTTATTGTCCCCTATGTTAAATTATTGACCTGGGAGACAGAACATGAGAATGTAAAGAATACATACGAGTTTAATTCTCAACAAATGAGGTCTTTGGCTTTAAAGCTTATTTCGCATGTAATAGCAGACTCATCGCCGGATATAATTATAGATTGTCAGAGACCATTAATTGAATATGTATCTAAATCGTATTCTTTTACCACTTATGAATTAGCCTTTGTGTTAATGGCATTGGATATGAGTTTTAAGAAATTAGGGGTTCAGCCGTCGGAATGTGTTGCTCAAATCAATATAAACGGTCAAATAGAGGATTTGAAGGGAACCGAATTATTTTTTAAGAAGGTTAAAGGAACGACTCAGGTAGAAATACAGAATAAATGTGAATCGCCTTTGTTTGTTTTGTGGAGTATTCATGGAGTTCCGACCAATCCGCCTACAGGTGAGGAGTCGCAGGATATTCAGTTAACAAGAATGGTATATACACAGCAGAAAAAAGTGTTGACGGATAATAAATATTCTCAAGGAAATGTGTACTTACTTTTGTTTACAGTTAAACCGGAGTACGATGTTGATAATCTTATTTTGTCGCAGTTGTTACCAGCAGGATTAGAAATAGAAAATCCACGGTTAACTCCGGAAGGGATGGATGATATGATTTCGGGGACATTAAAATATTCCTTTAGGCAGATTAATCCGGAGCATGTAGAGATACGGGATGATAAATTAATAGTTGCTTTTCCACCGTTAGAATCTTCGAAGGATCTTGTATATGCTTATGGATGTATTGTGCGTGCAATTACAAAGGGTAGTTTTGAGTTTCCGGGTGCACGAATTGAAGATATGTATAAGCCTGAAATATTTGCGAGATTATCTACACAACAGATAGAGGTTGAGTAATAGTAGATGAGACGAAGATGGTTCATATTGACACTAATTGTATTTTGTGGTTTTTTTATCATTATAAGTGTGATTGATATTGTTTATTTGTGGAATTTAGGTCCGACTAATCCGTGCGATTTTTTGCATGTTGATTATTCCCCCAGAGTATTTTCTAAAGAGGGTCAACTTTTATGGGTTGGTTTGAATAGTGCTCAACAATGGTGTTTGCCAGTAGATATACATAAGGTTACGCCACATCTTATTGATGCTACAGTTTCAATAGAAGACCAACGATTTTGGGAACATAGAGGAGTAGATATTGTTGCTGTATGCCGTGCTATTTTTCAGAATATACGTGCCCGACGAATAGTGTCAGGTGCATCAACAATTACGATGCAGGTGATAAAACAATATTATCAGCAACATGGAAATGGTTTTATAAATTCAAATATCGGCAAATTCCAATTTAAGTTATTGCAGGCAATTCAATCTTTGCGTCTGGAACGGTGTGCTACCAAAGAGGAGATATTGCAGACTTATTTGAATAATGTATCTTATGGTGGAAATTTGTTAGGGGTTGAGTCGGCAAGTTGGCGTTATTTTGGTAAGACGGGGGAAGTTCTGAATATTGGAGAATGTGCTTTATTAGCGGGTTTACCGAAATCGCCAGAGATATATCGGCCAGATAGATGTCCACGTATAAGTATGAACAGAATGAAGTATGTTTTGAATCGGATGAAAGAGGAGAATTATATCACTGATGGGCAATATAAGCAGTATATAGAATCTCCACTGAAAATAGCCTTTTATCCTTTCCCTTGTTATGCACAACATTGGATTGCGAGACATAAGAATTTGTTCGATAAGGAGAAGAAGATTTTTACTTATTTGGATTATGAGTTACAGGTACAAGTTGAAGAGATATTAAAGAAAAGAGTTCAGCAATGGTCTCCAGAAATATCCACTGCATCAGCGATGGTGGTTGATGTTCCGTCGGGTGAGGTATTGGTTCGTGTGGGTGGTGTCAAGGAACGTTCCAGAATCCCTGTAAGTTATTTTGACTTTTGTAGTATTCCACGTTCGCCGGGGTCTTCGTTAAAGCCATTTTTATATTGTCTTGCAATGGAGAAAGGATTTCTTTTTCCAGAGGAAATATTATATGATTCTGAATTTGATGTGGGTAATTATGCCCCGAAGAATTTTGATGAATTATACCACGGTTTTATTGATGCAACGACTGCGCTTCGCTATTCATTGAATATTCCTGCAGTGCTTTTGTTGGAACGATTGGGGACGTATCCTTTTGTTGAGAGACTGAGAAATTGCAGTGTTCATTTGAAGTCAGAGGTAACAACATATAAGAACTCAAATTTGGGGGTTATTCTTGGGAACTGCGAAGTGAGTATGGAGGAGATGATGCAGGCTTACTTCTGTCTTGCACATGAGGGGTATTTTAAGCCGTTGAAAATTGTAAGGGATGAGAAGGAAGTGGAAGGATTTCAGGTATTTGATCGTGGAAGTGTTTTAGTTTTATATCGAATGATGGAAGGGAAATTGAGTGGGGAAAAGATAAAGGATGCGGTTCGCTTTTCTCGATCGCCTACTCGTATTTGTTGGAAAACAGGAACGTCTTCTGGGCGAAAGGATGCATGGGCATTTGTGTTTAATGAACAGTATGTCGTTGGAGTATGGATGGGTAACCCTCAATCTACTGGTAGTGCAAAATTGGTTGGGGCTTTATCAGCATATCCTGTGGCTTGTGATATATTTCGAATACTTCCGATGAAGAAGAATGAAAAGGAATTCCCTGATTTTACTGATGATGCGGTGAAACAGATTGAGGTGTGTAGTTTAAGTGGTTTGCCAGTTAACCCTCATTGCAAATCAAAAAAATTAGTATATGTTTCATCAAACACGCCAATATCGCGGATATGTGATGTGCATTATTTTGATGCTCAGTCGGGGATGGTTAAGGAACGGTTTCCATCTCGTAGTCGGGGTTGGGATTTAGCACGTGTAAGTACTGTCCAAAAAGGGGATGATAATGAAGAAGTTCTTACAGAATTAAAAATATTAAATCCGGCAGATGGTGCAAAATTCGTTTATAGCCACGTACCATCCAATAGCATGATAAAACTGCGGAGTTCAAAGGATAATATGAGTACTATTCATTGGTATGTTGACGACCAATATTTAGGTAGTAGTACTTGGGAACAACCGTTATGGTGGAATCTTGTTCCTGGAAAGCATAAGATTTATTGTTTGGATTCTTCTAATAATGAGGATGTAGTATTTGTTGAGGTTTTTTTACCTGAGGAGATGATGAAAATAGCACATAGAGAAAACTAATCACTTTATAGTAAAAAATTGCATAATACTGATAAGTAAATGCGTTGTCGAATAACTAATGCTACGATTTAAAACTGGTTTGCTTACCCGTAGATAATTCCTAATGGCGGGTACTCTCTCCATCTTCCTCGCGTAAAGTCTGGAAAATCCTGAGGTGCACCGCGTTGGGCTACAGAGCGTTCACTTAATTCGCAAACGGCACTCCATGAGGCTGCATCGTAAACATTCAAATCTGTTGGTAAACCTTTGCGGAGGCATTCAATTAAACGGAAATCCTCGATGAAATCCATTCCACCATGTCCGGCTCCTTTGGCAGAATCCTGCATCGCTTTCCATAACGGATGTTCCCATTGCTCGGCATATTTCTCCAAGGGTTCAAATTCTTCTTTTTCAGATAAACCTTCGACAAAAATACGTGGAGGATAGTCCATAATGACGCCTTTTGTTCCCTGCACCATATTAATTCGGCTGTAAGGACGAGGTAAATTTGTGTCATGCACGATATATATTGTACATCCGTTAAAGGTTTTTATAATGCTTAAGTTCACATCCCCTAACACATATTTTTCATTTCTACGGGGGTCATCCTCAGGTAGCGTTTTTTGGTATTCTTGGAGGCCTCGAGATTTGCTACTAACTGAAACCAAATACTCAAACTGGTCTCCGCGATTGATGTTCATATATTGAGCTACGGGTCCCAAGCCATGTGTGGGATATAGATTTCCGTTTCGTTTCATCGAATGAGCACGTCGCCAGAGTCCTTCTCCGTCCTTACTGAATTTTACGCCTCTTAAATCATGCAGATAGCCACATTCGCCGTGAATAATTTCTCCTAACAAACCTTTTCGAACCATGTGGAGCATCATTAATTCTGTACGATTATAACAGCAGTTTTCCATCATAACGCAATGTTTTTTATATTTTTCTGCTGTTTCGACGAGTTGCCAGCATTCCTCTAATGTAACAGCTGCGGGAACTTCGGTGGCTGAATGTTTACCATTTTCCATTGCGGAAACACACACGGGAACATGCCACTCCCAAGGGGTTGCTGTGTAAACTAAATCCAATTCTTCTGTTTCACACATTCGTTTAAAATCCAATTCCCCATTTGTATATCCTTTGGGTTCGGGTTGTCCTGCTGACACAGCCATTTTTTTAACTCGTTCTACCTTTTCAGGAACAATGTCGCAGACTGCCTTTAATTGTACACCTTCTATCTTTAGTAAGTTCTTTACATGATTTGTCCCCATACCTCCTACACCAACAAATCCGACGCGAACCGTTTCCATTGGAGGAGCGGAGAAAAATTCTGCTGGGGCAGGTGTATTACGAATAGAATTCGTTGCGGGTTGATTCTGTGCAGAACCTTTCATTGCAAATGCCATCGAAACTAAACCTGAAAGCGATAAAAATGACCTGCGAGAAAACTCGAAATGTTTGTTATCTTTTTCCATTTTCTTATTCCTTTAAAATGGGTTTAATTATTTTTTGCGTATTTATTTGAAAAAGTAATAATATAATAATTTAATTAACATTAAACTTTATTTGAATGTGAAAATTCAAACAATAGGATATCTTAAATGGACGCTTATTTGTTTATATGTCTCGGTACCCGAGATGTACAAATTAGAGATGAAGTCGGATTAGATGAAAAAGTACAAATGGAGTTGAAAGAATACCAATATCCTTTAGGTAAAGATAATAGAAATTTTCGAGAGTTAAATGTTCGTAAATTTGGACATTGGTTAAATAATAATTTTGATTCAATAAAAGAGATAATAGAGATACCATTGATAGAGCCTTTTCTCAGTTACATAGAAAAAAAAGACAAATTGATACATAGGATATATCTTATTGCAACGGATCAATCAAAGACAGTAAGTAAAACTGACAATGAACATGTTTGCAGAGATACTTGTACAATAGCTAAGTTTTTAGAAGAAAAGTTTTTTCCTTATTACTACAAAAAGGAAAGTAAACCTTGTCCAGAAATCAAAACAGTTATTCTAAAAAATTCACCTAATAACTACGATTTAATGATTAAAGAATTTGGAGATTTTTTATCCAAAGAATTTGAAATGTTTAGTGAGAATAACAATTATGAGGTATATACAGAAATAACAGGTGGGACTCCTCAAATTAATACTTCTGTAATGTTAAATTGTATTAAATATTATAGGAATAAAGTTAGATTTATTTATAAGTCTGAAAATTCGAGGGATATACAATCTCTTAATGCTGCAGAATATATATTAGGTACATATGAACATGAGAATTTAAAACAACTTGTTGAAAGATATGATTTTGATGCAGTAGTACAAAATAAATCCTATTCAGAGACAATCAGAAATTTATCTTTATCTGCGTGCTATAGAGAAAACTTTGATTTTTTTAATTATAAGAAAGAAATAGACAAAATGTATGATAATGTCCCTATAGGTATGCTTGAGATATTAAGAAAAGATGCGTTTAAATTATGCGAAAAAGAACCCAATTCAATATTTAATGAACTTTACTGGAATACAGTAGTTATGTGGAAGCGAGATGAGTGTGCAAATTTTATAGGAAGAGTTTGGAGAATGATGGAAACATCTCTTCAGTATTCGTTACTTGAAATTATAGGATGTACATGGGATGAAATGATAAAAAATTCAAATGAAAAGCCTTTTGAAAGTAAATTTAGAAAGTGGGCAGGGAATAATAATGATTTTTTTGAATTTTTGGATGAAAATAAAAGCGACTACAATATAAGTTATGTCAAAAAACCGATTGTGCCTAATATGCCTACACTGTTTGCGAGTATTGATTTTCTTGCAGAAACTGGAAATAACCAGAGTAAATATAAGAATATCCAAAAATGGGTAAGAAAACTAAGACCTTTTGCCAGTATGAGAAACAATTCCATTATAGCACATGGATTTGAAAATATATCGAGGGAAAGTATTAGGTCTACCCTTGAAAAGGGAGAAGATATTCTTCTTATTATTAGGTCATTGATTGAGAGTGTAGGGATTCGATTATCGGAAGAGAATCCATTTAATATTTTTAAAGACATTTTAATTGAAATTAGTGAACAAGATTTAAAAGAAATTCTAAATGTTTAACGATCTTAGTTTTACTATACAGCGGGTTCGTTTTTTAGCGGAGGAGCCCTTATTGGTGCCAGAATATAAGGGTTCAATGATTCGTGGTGCATTGGGACATGCATTGAAAAAGGTTTCTTGTGCTTTGAAGAGATTTACCTGTCCGGAATGTCCTATTCGTGAAAAATGTGCTTATAGTGTGTGCTTTGAGACTCCTATCCCAAAATCATCAGAAATTATGAAAAAATATCCCAAAGCACCACACCCTTATATTCTGGAACCGCCTCTTGAAGCCAGAGATCGTTATGAACCTGGAGAAATTTTTGAGTGTAATTTAACTCTCGTAGGAAGGGCAAAAGAATTTTTACCTCATTTTATCTATGCTCTTAATGTTATGGCGGAAGAAGGTTTTGGAAGAGGGCGTGGAAAATCTAAACTTGTGTCGCTGGACTATCTTTCTGCAGAAGGTAAATGGATTCCCCTTTATTCTTCAGAAACAAATGAGTTTGTTGGTGAACCTTATTCTTTTACGATAAAAGATATACTCAACAAAAAGACAACTCTTTTAATTAACAAACAAATTGAAATCCATTTCCTTACACCGACCCGCCTTGTTATTGATGGGAATTTACATGATAAAGGAGAAATCCCGCATATATTTCCAGGACTGCTCCGTAGATTGACCCTGTTACAATATTTTTTCTGTGGTGGATATTTAGAAAAAGAAGTGAGCCCTCTACTTGAAACAGTAAAAAAACTTCAGCCTTTGTATTCTGCATTTCAATGGCAAGACTGGGTTCGTTATTCTTCGCGTCAGGACCGAAAGGTTGTTATGGGAGGTTTTATAGGTTCCATACTGTATGAGCACATTCCTCCTGAAGTTATTGAGATTCTTTGCTGGGGCGAGTATCTCCATATCGGAAAAGGAACGGTTTTTGGATTAGGTAAGTATAATCTTTTACCTGTGAATTAAAATATGTGTGATACAGTTGTTTTTGTTGATAATCAAAGGGTGTTTTTCGCTAAAAATTCTGATCGAGAAGTAACCGAACCGCAGGTTCTATTCTGGCAGTCAAGAAGGACCTATCGAGAAGGAGAGAGCTTAAAATGCACACATATAGTAATTCCTCAGATTAGAGAGACCTATGCCATTTTGATAAGCAAACCTGTCTGGATGTGGGGTGCAGAAATGGGAACGAATGAACTTGGTGTTACTATTGGTAATGAAGCGGTATTTACCAATCAGCCTTACGCTACAACGGGACTTACAGGGATGGATTTACTGCGTCTTGCTTTGGAACGCTCTATGAATGCGAAACAAGCATGCGAGACTATTATTCATTTTGTAGAGGTTTATGGTCAGGGGGGGAATTGCGGTTTCAAGAAAAGGATGTACTACCATAATAGTTTTATTATTGCTGACCCGTGTGGAGCCTATGTTCTCGAAACTGCGGATAAGTATTATGAAGTTGAAAGAGTGCAAGGGTTCCGTTCTATATCAAATGGATTAACGATAAAGGGTTTTAAGGAAAGGTATGAAGACCGAATAAAAAGCCGATTTACTCAGTGCTTAAAACGGAGAAATGCTATTGAACAATGTGTGCCTGATAGTCCGACTATTTCAGATATGTTTAGAATTTTACGACTACACAAAGATGGGCGTGTTTATCCAGAATATCACTGGTTTCATGGTGGAATGGATGCTCCCTGTATGCATGCAGGTGGGTTATTACTTAATTATCAAACTACTGCGTCATGGGTTGCAGAACTTACATCTCGGAATTGTTCACATTGGGTTACTGCCACATCCACACCCTGTATCAGTTTGTTCAAGCCTGTAGAAGTATCACGACCTTTAAGCGGTAGATTTTGCAATGTTTATGGTGAATTTGATGAGGTATTTTGGTGGAAACATGAAAAATTTCAGCGATTGGTTATGAAGAATCCAGAGATTACTTTTCCTGTGTTTGATGGGGAAAGAGAGCAAGTAGAACGGGAATGGCTTGAGAATCCTCCTAAACCTGATACTGCATTTGAGGTTCATGAGCAGTTGCTTTGTCGGTGGCTTGAGAAACTTGGGCAATTGGAAATAACTGATGTGAGACCTGTTTGGGCTCGTTGTTTTTGGAAGGGTAGGGGAATGTAGTTTAGAGGGTCGAAGAAGCAGACAAGTTGGAAGGGTTTGATAAGGTGAATTTGAAATAGGAATGGGAGTTGTGTGAATTTGTATGAATGATAATAAAAAAAGTGTATAATAGAAGTTGATAAACTAATTTTTAAGAAAGAAATGAATGAAATATTTTACTCCAGTATGTGTGGTTTTAGAATTGAAAGAGGGAGGAATTATAACGGACATACAATCGGAGAATAGTCTTTTTTTAGATTTTGAAGTTAAAGAGTATAAGGAGTCTTCGATTTATAATTGGATTTTTGAGCCTTATCGGGAGAGGGTCAAAAGTTTTTTATATCCTGAACAAGGTTATTGTGATGAAAGACAAATAGGTGCATGGTTTGCGAATCGGGCAAATAAGTATTATTGGTGTTCTATAATCATTCCTAAGCAGAATAATCTTTCGACGAACAAAATCATAGTTCAAGATTATACGTCTATTTTGCCTAAACCTTTGAATGTAATTGAGCAAAGTCCTAAGATATACAATTTTTTTCATGAGTTGGATTTGCCTTTAGGAATAACGGATATTGGAGGGCACTGGATAGATGCCAATCCAGCATTATGTTCACTATTAGGGTATACTCGTGACGAATTATTGAAATTAAGTTGGCAGGATGTAACGGACGCGCAAAATGTGGAACGTGAGTCACTAATTTATAGAGAGGCATTAAATAATCATCAGATTTTACTTAGGGGGTTAACGCTTGTTGAAAAGCATTATGTGCGAAAAGATAAGACGACTTTTCGTGCATTGGTTCACACGCTTGCTATTCCTGATGGCCAAAGCTTTCCGATTAGTTGTTTTTTCTCGTATATTGAGAATCTGGATGATAAGGAGCGGTTGCAGAAGGAAGTAGAAAATAATAGAGCGTTTTTGCGTTTGATACTCGATTTACTTCCAGTTCGTGTTTTCTGGAAGGATATAGATTTGCGCTATTTAGGTTGTAATCTTGCTTTTGCACGAGATGCAGGGGAAAAATCACCAGAGGATGTTATAGGTAAGACAGATTATAGTTTCCCATGGAAAATTCAAGCGGATATGTATCGTCAAGATGATAGGGCTGTTATTTCGACTGGGGTGTCTAAAGTATTTTATGAAGAATCACAAACGACGCCTGATGGTGGGTTGATCTGGTTGAGAACGAGTAAAATACCTTTGGTAGGGATAGGTGGAAAATCTATGGGAGTATTGGGTATTTATGAGGATATTACAGAATTGAAAGCTATCATAGATACTCTTAATGAGACCATGTCTATTTTAAAAGCTTTAATTGATTCTGCACCCATGGGGGTTGTTGCGATAAATACAGAAGGGAATATTGAATTTTGGAATAAGGCTACTGAGGAAATATTTGGTTGGGATAGTGATGAAGTAATATCTAATCCTGTTGTTTCATTTATACCCCGTATAACGCAGTTAATATTGGATTATCATAAAGAAGATAGTGGAGGAGAGAACACTTTATCTTATGAGTTTGAGATAGATGAATGTAATAAAAGAGGCGAGTTGCTGAATCTTAGGATTATATATCGTTCTGTTCAAATCACAGAAGGGAAGATGTTACACCTTATTCTTATTCAAGATATTACAAACATTAAGCGAATTCAGATGGAACAAGAACAATTGAGGTTGCAATTACAGCATACTCAGAAATTGGAAAGTTTAGGGGTTATGTCGGGTGCAATTGCTCATGATTTTAACAATATACTCATGGCCATTATGGGGAATATTGACCTTGCTTTGTTAGATTTGCATAATCCAGATGCAATTAAAAATTATCTTGTTGGAATAGATGAATCAGTTAAGAGTGCTGCTGAATTGTGTAAGGAGTTGCTTGTTTTTTCGGGTAAGAAACAACAACCACATCAAGTGTTGAATATTAATAAAATAATCTGTGAGATGGAACATTTACTGAAAATAAGTGTTTCAAAGAAGGTATTATTGGAGTTTGAGCTGGGTACTGAAGATATGATGATATTCGGTGAACCAGGTCAATTTCGTTCGATATTGTTAAATTTGGTTATCAACGCATCGGATGCTATAGGTAATCATAGTGGTCTTATTCGAGTTAAGACATATATAGTAGATTATGATACGGGGTTGATGTGGACTGCATGGTTTAAGGAGGGTATAGAGCCTAAGAAGTATGTAGTTCTTGAAGTTTCAGATACAGGTTGTGGAATGGATAAAGACGTAATCTCAAAAATTTTTGACCCATTTTTCACAACAAAGGATAAAGGCAGAGGATTGGGGTTGGCTATGGTTATGGGGGCAATACGTGCACATTCGGGAACTATAAAAGTATACAGTGAATTAGGGAAAGGAACTGTATTTAAGGTATATCTGCCATATACAAAACCAAATGGGACTTATGTAGAGGTTGAGGTTCAGGAGAAATGGCAAGGGAAAGGGACTATACTTTTTGCGGATGACGAAGCGATTATTCTTCAGATAACGGTAAAAATGCTTGAAAAGATGGGCTTTAATGTTATTTCTGCAAAGGATGGCCGTGAAGCTGTGGAATTATTTGAACAGAACAAAGAGTGTATTTGTGCAGTGATCTTGGATATTACTATGCCTTATTTGGATGGAATAGAAGTAGCACGGCATATTCGTTCTAAGTCTTCGGACATACCTATTTTTCTAAGTAGTGGGCTTCTGAAGCACACGTTGGATGAGAAAGAGCTTGGTTTTTCTATCCAAGGGTTTTTAAATAAGCCGTATAACATGAATGTTCTTTCTAAGATGTTGCAAACATATCTCACATGATTAGTGTAATTTAAGAAATATCTACAATCCAAAACTTGGATAGATGGAATTCAATACTGTTGAAAATAAAATTAAACCAGCACGATACACGGTCTAAAATCCAGCTGTCTGAGGTTAATATAATTCCCCCTTCTGAAATCAGTACGTGGTCAGGGTTGTCCACAAGTTCCACATTCCATTTTTGACCAAAATTTAAAGATATTTCTCGTATCAATTTTGCCAGTTTTCCACTATTAGAGATAGGTTTGTCTAAAAACCAATTTACTTCTGCAGGGTCATAGTATGGCAATCGTTCACCTATCCAGTTTAGAGCAGGGATAGTTTCCTGAACTTTATGATATGAACCGTGTATGCTTGCCATGTCTCGAATACAGCCATCCCTTGCAAGAATTAGAACTCCTCCTGATAACATACTTTCGATAGTGATTAATATGTTATATCCATCGATGTAAATTCTTTTACCAAATAATTCTTCTTCGTCTACTTCGCTTTCTTTTCGTTTTTTTAGTGAATTATCAGAGCATGCAGACCTCTGGACAGCTATTCTTTGTCTTTTTCTTAATTGATAATGGTCTCCAACGATTTTAATGGCGCTTTTTTCTGAATAATTTCGCGTATAAAGGTATGAAAGGTCGCGGACTGCTTCTTTTAATTTAGGTATTTCTTGTGGAGCAAATAATTTTTCATCCAGTGGATTTTTACCCCGATGTTGTTGTTTTGTCATATTAAAGCCATTTTTTATTTATGGTATGAAGGTTAGTTCATATCTGATTTTTTATAGATAGTACTTTCATCTTTTTTTATGAAACTGCTATCATCTTTTTTTATGATACTACTATCATCTTTTTTTATGATGCTTGTGTCTTCAAGTGGATTATCGACATCTTGAGCCAGCCAGAATTCTTTCCATTCTTGTTTCCATTCGTGTTCTGTTTCTTTAAGGTATGCAATAATTCCCCAAAAGACCTCTTCGAATGTAAATTGGTTAGAATTTGCAAAAGTTTCTTTCCAGGTGCCTTGCCTTACAATGCCGTAAAATGTGGATAATCGTCTTAAATGTTTTTCAACGGCACGGTATGGGCTATAAACCCCAGAGATTTTAAGGAATGCGGATGGGCTCATAGGACCGATATAATGAATCCAGAAATCTTTGGGTAGCCATTTTGCTGGATTTTTTTTCTTTTCTTTGGTTTCCATTGTTATACCTCCGTATAACTTATTTTAACACATTTTATCGGTATCGTTTTACAATTCTTTCTATTTCCCGTTCAGTATCTTTCCTTTTTATTTCTTCACGTTTATCTATTACTTTTTTGCCACGTCCTAAGCCTATTTCTACTTTGACCAAGCCATTTTTAAAATATACGCGAAGAGGTATTAAAGTCAAACCTTTTTCTTCGATTTTTCTTCCTAAACGGATTATTTCTCGTTTGTGGAGTAGTAATTTTCTTTTCCTATGTGGGTCATGATTTAGTATGTTTCCCTGTTCGTATGGGCGTATGTAAGAATTGACTAAAAAGAGTTCGCCATCTTCGTAGTCGACATAGGCATCTTGAATTGACATACTTCCTGAAGTTCGTAGGGACTTTACCTCAGTTCCTTTGAGGGCAATTCCAGCTTCATATCGTTCCATAATTTCATAATCAAAATGGGCACGTCTATTTTGAACGATTAATTTTTCTCCACTTTGTCGTGCCATAAAAGCCCTTTTTAAAGATATTATTTTTAGTTACTACTACTCATACGTGGACCCCATGAAGGTCCTTGACATTCCATAGTTAAGTTTGGGACGCGTCGTTCTTCTCCTGTCTTTACATTTACGGTCCATAATTCCCATCTTCCATTTCTTGTGGAACAGAACATGAGATGTCTTGAATCAGGTGACCATGTTGGAGATTCATTGCTTCCGTAGGAGTTGGTTAATCGTCTTGGATTGGAGCCATCAGCGTTCATAACATAGATTTCGAAGCCTTCTCCTTTTTGTTCTACGACGTACGCAATCATTTTTCCATCTGGTGACCATGCTGGGTCATAAGAATTTCCGCCTTGGTATGAAAGTCTTCTTGGTTCACTTCCATCTGCTCCCATGACATGAATTTGTGGGTTTCCACCTCGGTCACTTACGAAAGCAATTTGGGAACCATCTGGCGAAATACAAGGAGATGTATCTGCATCTTTATTTCTTGTGATTCGGACAGGGTTACTTCCGTCCATATTACGGATATAAATTTCCATATTTGCATCTTTACTTAATGTCATAGCTAAACGTTGTCCATCTGGGAACCAAGCAGGAGCAGAGTTTAAGCCAACCTCTTTAGATAAGGGTGTGACTTTGCCAGTTAGACGGTCAAAGATGTATAAGAAAGAGTAACGGTCTTTGTATGATAAGTAGGCGATTTTTGTTCCATCAGGGGAAATTTTAGGTTTTATTGATACAGAACCGTGTTCTGTGATTTGTTTTAGATTTGCCCCATCATAATCTGCGATGAAAAGTTCCTTATTTTTGCCCACAATACCCGTGAAACAAATTTGACTTGTTCCGATACCTGGAATGCCATCAACATAGCCGATGGCTTCTTCAGTAAAGCGATGTGCAGACAATCGAGCGTTTGAGATATCTACTCGAACTTCTTTGCCTACTACTTGATTGTTTGATAAAAGGTCAATTAATCGTATTTGACAAACATACTTATTCCCTTCTCGTTTTACAAAACCGTAAACGATGAATTCTGCTTTTGTAGCCCGCCATGCTTCGAAATTTAAATTGGTTATTTCTCTATCCAATGCGACAAATCCTACGGGATACCTTTCACGAGGTAGAATGATAAAGAGTCCTGAAAATTCGAGGTCATAAGCTACAACCTGTGATAATTCTACAGCGACACCACTTAATTCGGGTGTATCTGGACAAAAAGGTGGGACTGCTACTACAATTCTTGTATCAATACCTCTTACTGATTGAATTCTGATTGCATCCTGTGAATAAAGATTAAATGAGAGGAAAAGAAGAGTAATAAAAACGACAATATACATTTTTTTTGGAACCATAACTTTATCCCTTTTGCTTTAAGTTTGTAGAATCACAAGTATTATAATTGAAATTGATAAAAAATTACATTTGCGGATGTTTATTGTAGCGAAAAGGCATATACTACCAGTTGTTCGTCCTTTGCGAATCCGTCTGGGAAACGGGGGAATGGTGCGGCGAGCAAAATAGCCCGAATACCTGATTCACCTAACTCTGGGTCGCTTGCTTCTTTGGTTACCCTTGGGGTTTCGATGAGTTGTCCCTGTCTGTTTACCCAAAAAGATACTTCTGCTACGTTATTTTCGGGGTCTATTTTAATTCCTTCTGGGACAACCCAAACAGATTCAATTTTTCTTTGGACCTGTCTTGCCCACCATTCCAATTCTGGCGGTAAAGGAGTTGCGACTTCTGCTTTAGGTGCGGGTGGAGTAGGTGGGATTTTCTCTTTTTTCTCTACAGGTTTTTTTTCGGGTTCTGGTTTTGGTTTAGGAGGTTCTGGTTTTTTTTCAGGTTCTGGTTTTGGCTTAGGAGGTTCTGGTTTTTTTTCGGGTTTCGGTTCGGGTTTAGGAGGTTCTGGTTTGGGTTCAGGTTTTGGTTCAGGTTTGGGAGGTTCTGGCTTTGGTGGTTCAGGTTTGGGAGGCTCTGGTTTGGGAGGTTCGGGTTTAGGTGGTTCTGGTGGAGGTTCTTGTGTGATTGGTTTTTCTGGGACAGGGTTCTCTAATGATACCTGAAAAACAAGTGGAATGGGTTCTGGTGTTCTAAATTTATAAAAATAAAAAGGTATGAAAATAAGAATATGGATAAGAATCGAAATGATAAATGCTTTTTTTATCCGTTTCGATTCTTTATTTCTATTCCAATATTCTTGATATAACCATTGCATTTTATAACTATTTTTTTCCCTCCTTTATTGTTTTATAATAACATAAAAAATGTTGGGTATGTAATACTTCCGTGTTTTATATTTTATTTATGTTTAATTTGTTATAAAAGTTCCGATTTTATAACGGAAAAATTTTAAAATAATTAACAATGTTGTGTGATAATGTATGTATTGTTTTGTTGGTATTTTTGGATTAATTAGGATTTTGTTTCGTTAGTGATATAGGAATCGACAGCATGGCGGAGTGTTTTCATAATCCAGGAACGTTTGTTATCATCAGTTTCTAAGAGGGTAATGCGGAAACCATCGTAATTGGATTGGAATCCGCTTAAGGGCACAACAACGATGCCAGTGGAACCCATAAGATAATATACAAAACGTTTGTCGGGAGGTGCATTTTTGACCAGGGTTTCGATGTATTCTTTTATTTTTTTATTTTCGATTGGTAGTGTTTGATGGCTGTTTAACACACCTTCTTTGAACATGACAGTGGCATAGAATGCTCCGCCAGGTCTGTTTAATACGACATGAGGACATCCGTGAAATGCCTCCATAAGTTCGTCTGCACGATTGCTGAATGTAAGGGCACGTTGACGAAGATGTTGTGGATAACGACTATCTCCCATCACTTTGGGGATGACCATTTGTGGAAATGTTGTTGAGCATACTTCTAATCGTTTGGCGGCAAGTAGACTGTCAACATATTCGGAGAAATTGGCATCTTTTTTACGATTTAATACTTCAATCCATCCGCAGCGGGCTCCAGGCCAGGGAAATTCTTTACTGATTCCTCGCATGGCAATACCTGGGACATCTTCAATCCATTGGCTTAGGTGAATTTTTGGATACCCCGGGAAAACAATATGGCTATATATTTCATCGGTAATGATAAATAAATCGTATTCTTTTGCGATTTTAAGTATTTCCTCAAGCACACTTCTTGGATACACGGCTCCTGTAGGGTTATCTGGTGAGAGTAGGAGTATGCCTGCGATGGAGTCGTTATATTTTACTTTGTTTCTAAGGTCATATAAATCGGGCATCCAGTTATTATATGGGTCTAATTTATAGGTGAGGTGACTGTAACCAGAGTGAGCCGCCTCAGCAGAAGAATGAGTGCTATATGCTGGTGAAGGACCTAAGACTCTTGCTTCACGTTTAAGAAAACCGTAGACTTTTGCGACAGCATCTCCGATGCCATTGAAGAAGATGATATCATCGGGTGTAATTTTAGTGCTACCACTTCGTTGATTTACCATTTCGGCTAAAAAGGCACGGGTTTCAGGGACGCCAGCAGTATCACAGTAACCGTAGGTGCGTGAATCATCAATTGTTTCATGAATAATGTCTTTAATCCAGGGGGCAATTTGTTCCCCTTTTTCGATAGGGTCTCCGATATTTTCCCATGTAATAGGTTGACCTAATTCCTTTACTTTATTAGCGATGGCTACGATTTCTCTTATTTCGTAGCTTAAATTACGGGCACCTTCGTGAACAATATTTCGACGCATATAAACCTCTATTAAAAAAATTATGATGGTTGGGTATGTGGAAAAAACCTTCCCCCATGGAAGATACGATTATTATACTATTTTTTTAATAAAAATTAAAATGCGTTGGCAGTTAAAATAGGTTCGAAATATCTTAATGAATCAAAATTGAAGGAGTGTAAGTTTTGTGCAGGTTTGTAGATGATAACTTCGTCTTTGAGATTACCTTCTTTGTCAAAGGAACGGTACGTGAGTTTATTATCTTTTTCCGTCTCGATTGTTATTATTTGATATGTTGGGGTTTTTGTGAATGTTTTTTCAATAAGTTCGGTTGGTTCCTGAGTTTCGTAAGCTTTTGTCCCAGAGAAGGCAATAACGTAGTATGTTCCTTCGTATGGAGAGGATACTTTTTGGTTGTTATTTAATGGATATGTTCGCCAGTAGGAATGGTCATGACCTTGAAAAACAAAATCAACATGGTATTTGTCAATGATAGGTAACCATGCGTCTCTAATGTGTTTGTTATCTCTACGTACTCCCGAACTATAAATAGGTTGGTGAAATAAGAGGAATTTCCATAAACTTTGACTGTGTGCTAATTGATTTTCTAACCAAGCCGTTTGTTCTTCTGGATTATGGTTAGCATTTAGGATAGTAAAATGTGCGTTTGAAAAAAGGAAGGAGTAGCAATATTCTTTTGGGATATTTTCGGGTCCGTTTTGTGGCAGGACGAAGTAGTCGGTGTACATTTTAGGTAACATAGGGCTGGATTTATACTCGTGGTTGCCAATTGTTGGGACTAACGGGTATCGGGCGAATATATCACCTGCGAAGTGGAATAAGGCATCCCAGTCATCCCGTTCATTCCCACGATTTACAAGGTCTCCAGCCATAAGGATAAAGGAGCAATCGGGACATTTTTCAATAGCATTACTAAGCAATTTTCCCCATTCTTCAAATCCAACTTGAGCATCCCCTAAGTATATAAATGAAAAGGTTCGTGGTTGGGCAGGGGCAGTTTTGAAGGAGAACCAATTACTCCAAATATCTTGTGGGATGGAAGCTACTCGGTACTCATAAATTGTGTCAGGTTCTAAAGAATTTAAGGTTATGAACCATCGGAGTATTTCTGGATTGTTTTTCAAGGGTGGGTCTATTATGGAGATGGATTGGGCTTGACTTTTTAATGTGTTTGAATCTTCTTTTTTTCGCCATTCGATGATGCTTTCTTTTACATTTGTGGAGGTGCTCCATTGTATTGAAATTGAATTTTGGGGTGTTTCAGTTATGGTGAGTACTATCTGAGAGGGTGTTTCTGTAACGGGGAAGGGGGTTTCACGTTCTGGAGGTGTTTTTAAATCAGCAAAGGGAGGAAGATTTAAAAAGAATAGGATAACTGTAATTAATAAGAATGAGGTTAGATGTTTTGAATGGAGATTTTTTGTTTTAGTCATTGGTGTTACTTCCTTAACAATAATTTTTAGTGAAATTTTTCTGTTTTTTTATTAGATAGGGAATTGTAGAAAAAAGTTTCGATAAATTGGATATAAAATGAGGAGACTGAATAATGTAGGTATTTAAAAAAGGTGCGCACGGGCATATCTATCGGAACAGGCATAGGAGGGGGGGATAGTAGCCCGTGCGCTGGGGAGGGTACTGTGCAGGGTAGTGAGGGCTGTGTGTGTGTGGTAACTTAGATATGAAATATTTTTGGTTGGGAGGAAGGCCTTTTTTTAACATGAAAGCTAATATGTTTTTGAGGTTGAGAAAGGCCAGATTCAAAATAAAAAGTAGGCTATAATATACCTCACTTTCTACACAATTTGGTGAATTATTCAAATGTCAAAGAGCGAGATTAATTTTACCTTTTTCTCTTCTATATTCTTTTATACTATAAACGTCAAAAAAGTTTCAAAAGTTTACAACGTTTATAATAAATTCTATAAAATACATTATATATTAAATTTTCTTCAAATTTCAATCAATATTATAGCACAAAAAAATTGGAAAATCAAGTTTTTTATCAAAAATTTTTATATCAATTATTTTAACATAAATTGGATTTAGATTATAGGACTACTATTTGAATATTTTGGTTTCTGGAGGATGTAGATTTATTTTTGAGATTGTATTTATATTATTGTAGTTATTCTAGAGCATAAAAGGTGCTTAGACTATGAATCAAGTGTTGTTTATATAACATTTAGTTTAATATGTGTAAAGATTTAAATAGATTTTTAATAGTGGTATAGAGATATGTTAACGTTATGATTGATATTATGTTATGATTTTTGTGATTTAAGGTTTTAACTTTTTTGTGAGATGAGAACTACAGCAAATGCGGAGATGGCTTCTTCTTTGCCTTCTGGTCCGACGCCTTCATTCGTTTTTGCTTTTACGGATGTGCATTCCAAAGGAATTTGAAGAAGTTGGCTTAGGACATCACGCATGGATTTGATGTAGGGTTTAAGTTTGGGTTGTTCGGCAATTATTGTCGTATCGAGATTTACGATTTTCCAGCCATTTTGTTGTAGGACTTGAACGGTTTGTTTTAGTAATATTTTGCTATCGATATTTTTATATTTAGGGTCTGTATCGGGAAAGTAAGTTCCGATGTCACCTAATGCTAATGCCCCTAAGATGGCGTCGATAATGGCATGGATAAGGACATCAGCATCGGAATGGCCTTGTAGACCTTTATGATGGGATATCGTCACTCCGCCGATAATAAGGGGACGTCCTTCAGTAAGTCTGTGTAGGTCGTAGCCTATGCCGATTCGATGTATGAAGTTATGATTAGTCATTTTGGATTATCTTTATTAGGTATTCGCTTAATCTGATATCGAATGGTAATGTAATTTTTATGTTTATGGGGTCTCCAATGACAATGCTAACATTATACCCCATTTCATGGACAAGAGTTGCATCATCGGTGTAGATTATGCCTTTTTGTTTTGCTTGTTCGTGTGCGGATTGGATAATTTCTTTTTTGAACGATTGTGGTGTTTGACATTCATAAAGATATTTTCGGTTAGGGGTATTTTTCAGGAATAATTGTTCGTCTATCTCAAGGATAGTATTTGTTACAGGAATTGCGACGGTTGCGGAACCGAATTTAATTGCTTTTTCTATGGAGTCGGTGACGCAGTTAAGAGGAACGAAAGGTCTTGCACAGTCGTGAATCACGACAATGTCTGTTTTTTTATGTAAATATTGCAGTCCGTTATATACGGAATGTTGTCTTTCATGTCCACCTTCAACGAAGGTGCATGGTGGAAGATTGTATTTTTGGATGATTTCTTTTTCAAAGGTATTGATACAGTTTGGTGGGACAGCAATGATAGGCGGGGCTATCCAATGTAGATTTAGGAGTCTTTTTAATGTCCAGTAAAGTATAGGTTTGTTTCCGATAGGGACTAATGCTTTAGGAATTCCTTTTCCTAATCTGCTTCCGAATCCGCCTGCGGGTATGAGGAGTTGTGCATTCATGAAACTAATGATTGAAATCGAGTGAATATCATTCTACCTGCTGATGTTTGAAGAATACTTGTAACGATGACATTGATTGTGTGTCCGAGATAAGGTTTGCCTCCATCAATAACGACCATTGTTCCGTCATCGAGGTAGCCGATACCTTGTCCTGTTTCTTTTCCTTCTTTGATAACTTTTATTTCCATTTGTTCATCTGGTAGTAAGATAGGTTTTAGTGCATTTGCGAGGTCATTGACATTTAATACACGGACGCCTTCAATTTGTGCTACTTTGTTTAGGTTAAAATCAGTAGTTAAGATTGGGGCATGATATTTTTTTGCAAGGGTTACGAGTTTAGCATCAACTTCACGGACATCTTTTGGATTTTCTTCGATAATCTCGATTTGACATTCGGAGGATTCCTGTAATGCTTTTAATACATCTAAGCCTCGTCTTCCTTTGGCTCTACGGAGTATGTCCGTTGAATCGGCAATATTTTGTAATTCACGTAGGACAAAACGAGGGACAAGAAGTGTTCCTTCGAGGAATCCACTTTTACATATATCTGCAATTCTGCCATCGATGAGTATACTGGTATCTATTATTTTGACATTACTGAAATTTGTTCCTTTCTTTTGGACGGCTGTTATTAGAGATTCCCAATTAGAGGCGCGAGTTATACCGAGGATAATACCAATAAAACCGAATATGAGAACTAATGAAACCATGACGAAAATACGGAGGGTGAGTTCGGCTTGGGGTGCCCAGAAGAAGATATATTGGCCGATGAAATATCCTGCGACCATAGCGAGAACAATGGCAACTAAGGCAGGAGCAATACGTTCATAAATTTCTTGAGTTATAAACTGGATTGCAAACAGAATAGCGATGGCTAATATGGCACCTATTATTCCCCCTAAGACAATCCAGATTTTTGCGGAGAGCCCCAATAGTAAGGCGTGATTATTTCCTGGGTCGGTTAGTTCGCCCGTGAGATAATATGCCCACATTATCCCCATAATTATACAAGCTAACACGAAAACAACTTTAATAATTTTTATAACCATTTTTTATAAACCTTTTTTTGTTAATCCCTTTGTATAATAATTTATCATTATTCTTTTTGTTTTTTCAAAATGCGTTTTGTAGATTTTCTATAATACGAACGTAATTGATATTTATGATATTTATATGAGGAAGGATATGTTCCTTAACTAAATATTAAGTATGTATTATGTCTTTTGTGGACTTATTCTTTTGTTATGAATAATAGGGGTGAATGTGAATTTGGAGAATATTGATTTGGTTCATGTTTGGTATTTTTAATCTTTTATTAAAAATGGTGACTTTTTATTCAGGGATTTTTGAGATGATTTCTTTAACTAATGTTCTGAGTAAAGGTTCTATTTTTTGTGCGGTTGCGATGATATGTTCGATGTTTGCGGGTTGTAGAGCGTCTGGGAAACACTCATCGGTAATTGCAGAGAAACCGAGTACTTTTAGTCCTGAATGGACGGCGACAATAACTTCAGGAACGGTGCTCATACCTACGGCGTCTGCACCGATGGCTCGTAGGAATCGGTATTCTGCTCGTGTTTCCAGACATGGTCCTGCCACGCCAACATATACTCCTTTTTTGATGGGTATTTTTAGGTCAATAGCAGTGTTTTCAGCAAGAGCAATAAGTTCTTGTGAATAGGGTTCGCTCATATCTGGGAAACGTGGACCTAACGTATCATCATTTGGACCAATTAATGGATTGTCGCCCATAAGATTAATATGGTCTGTAATAATCATTAGGTCACCTGCTTTGAAGAGGGGATTCATCCCGCCTGCAGCGTTTGAGACAATGAGTATTTTTACTCCTAAGGCTTTTGCTACGCGAACAGGGAATGTTACTTGTTGCATAGAGAATCCTTCATAATAATGGAACCGTCCGGATAGGGCAAGGACTTTTTTGCCTGCGAGTTCGCCGACAATTAATTCGCCACCATGAAGGGAATCGTCTGGGAAATGGGGGATTTCTTGATATGGAATATTTATTTCGCTGTTGATAATTTCTTTTAAGGTTCCTAATCCTGTTCCTAAAATAATGCCGATTGAAGGATGAGTGTTTGTGGCACTTCGTATGACTTTGACGGATTCGTTGATTTGTTCTCGTAGTGTGTTCATAATAATCTCCCTATTAATTTTGGTTATTTAATTTGAGAAGTTCAGATTTTTTTTGAAGGAATATTGATTTAAATTCTTCTGGTAATTCTAATAACTTATCTCTACTTGTTTCGCCCTGGATGATTTTGATTTTTGTTTTGCTGATATTTAACCATTTTGATAGGAGTTCAAGTAATTTTGTATTTGCTTTTCCTTTTTCAGGGGGAGCATTTACACGCACAGCAATTATATTATCCTCTCTTAGATAGATAGATTCAGAGTGTGCAGAAGGAATGATGTGTACTTTGAATTTGAATGTTGATTCTTTTTTGTATTGCATAACAGGGTTATTATGAATTTGTTGGGTTCTACTATTTTTATATTTTATGAAAGTGAGTCATAAAATTCAATAATTGAATTCATTTTAAAATAAAATTGGGAGTCTTGATTTTGAGTGCTAATTTATAAATTATAAAACCTGAATAGTCAGTTTAATCAAAATTCACTCAAATAAGACTCCCTACATGAATGAGACATAGAGGACGATTCAATTGTAAAACAATACAACTCCGTCATTGATTTCTTTTTGGCAAGGTCACATTATTTGACCTTGTATGATTATAGACAGGAGTTGTTGCGGAAGTGGTGATTTCTGGCATCTCACCGAAATATTCTTCATAACAGCCCACATGCCAGTACTCACCATCTAAATCGATAGCTTCGTCGAACTGGAACTCGATGTCCTCTATGTACTCGTTACAAAGAGCACAACGTTTCATTTTAATCACCTCGCTTTCTTTTTGTATGTTAAGGTTTATTGTTTATTATAAAAACAAAAACATCAAAAAAAGAATTTCACTTTTATTTTATATTTAACGAACCCCCTACCTAAGTGAAATACAGGTCCAAAGGGATTACATAATATTTATACCATAAATAATCCTGAAAGTCAAGTAAAAAATCGATTAAAACAGAAAAATAATAAAAATCTGTATATTATTATCAGTCAATAATTTACATATATTTATGTATTTTTTTATTTTATTTTTCAAAAAAAATTTTTATAAATTAAAAATTTTTTTTGCATTTTTTGTTGTTTGAGAAGCAATTTCATTTTCTGAACATTTTAAGTATTCAGTGAGATTTTTAATTACAAGAGTGATGTTTGACGGTATATTTCGTGTATCACTTTTTCCTGCAGGTGGGATATCAGGGCTGTCTGTTTCTATTAATATTCTTTCTGGGTAAATAGTATTTAATACGTGTTGTCTTTTTTTACTATATCTGTATGTGATACCACAACCGAAAGAGAAATAGAAACCGAGAGGGAGTAGTTGCTCTACGATTTCGACACTTCCTTTGAAGGCATGGATGATGCCACCTTTTTGGGGCATACCAATTTTTTTTACGATGCCTGTAAGTTGAGAGAATGCCCCTCGACAATGGATGACTACAGGTATATTTATTTCTTTTGCAATTTCTAATTGACGGATGAAAAATTTTTCTTGTAAATCGTAGGACGGAGTATCAATTTTCAGGTCTAAACCTATTTCCCCAATGGCTACAATTTTTTCTACTGAGTCTGAAGTTAAACGATTCAAGTCGTCGAAAAATTCTTCTTTTATATACCATGGATGGATACCCCATGTACATTCAATTTCTGGATATTTTTGGGAAAGTTCTAACGATTTATCCCATTGAGAAGGCTCGACGGAAGAGGTGATAAGTTTTATGATGCCTATTTTTTTAGCGTCGTCTAAAACAATATCCAGGTCATTGCTGAATTCTTGTGCTTCTAAATGGCAATGCACATCAATAATTTCCATTTTTGTTGTCCTTCATTAGTATAATTAATGATACTTTATTTTATGATTGGGAGTATACTGAACGTATTATAAATGTAATTACAGGAAGGAATTTAATTGAATAATCGGTGTAATGCGAAAATAATTGTTGATTGTCCTTCTTTTCAAGGAGGTAATGAGATATCAGGTTTGTGGCGTTGGATATGTGAAGGTAACTGGGCATGGGGTCTTGCTTCACCTCCTGGGAAGGGTAGAAGTCATTTAAATTATTTAAAACAGAAAGAGATTACACCGATAATCACTTCTTTTTTGGCACATCCTGAAAGTCGGCAACGTTTTTTTGAAGATAATAATATGTCTTTGATTAGACCTGAAGATGCCCTTGCCCCGTATTTTGATATTTTTGGAAACAAATTTATATGGGAGGGATTTACAGAAGAAGATTCTTCGGGAGTAGGTTTTTCTCGTTGTTTATTACAGAATCAACCCAGTTCCCATAAAGAAGCGGAGGAACGGTTTGAACAGTTTTTGAGAGAAGGATTATCTGAGGTGTGTAAATATGCTCCAAATATTCATAAATGGGGTAGATGTGGTTATGCAAGTAGTACGCATACGTATGCGAAACTTGGTTTGGATTGTGTATTACTTGAAAGGGCAAATGATGATGTTGATGATTTACAGACGGGGATTGCATTTTTAAGGGGAGCAGGGAAGCAATATGGATGTTCTTGGGGAGTTGATTTTTCTCTTTGGTGGGGTGTTTTTTATGGGTGTGTTCAGAATTTGCCCTGCTCTTATCATCGTCGGAATTGGTTGATTTCTTATTTTTCTGGTGCAGATTATATGTCGGTTGAAGGTGGCGATTTGCTCTGTTCGCCAGAGGGCAAATTATCTGTTATGGGTTCTGAATTTGAAGCATTTTCTAAGTGGATAAGTAAGAATAAACGGGGAGTGGCATACACACCTGTTGCGGTAATACTTCCATCTTCTCATGGTTGGATTACACCGCCATATTGGGAGACACAGTCATTTGCATGGAATTATGCACGATTGCGGAGGGAGCCTGGTGAGAAGGGGATAGATGGTTTTTTTGGAATGTGTTTTCCTGGAAGTCAATTTGCGATGGACCCTTATCCGTTAGGTTGTTATGAGGAAAATGACCCTCCATCAAGTCCATTTGCATTGTCATGTATTACTCCACGTTATGCACCTTCACCAAAGAATATTTTTTATAGTAAGTCATATATTCCTTTTGGTAAATTTCGAAATAGGAAAGGGGCGAATCGGTTTTTAAATGAAAATAGAATAGAACCTGCTCCATATCGACCAATGGGGGTAAGCCGTTGGGGAGATATTTTTGATGTATTTACTGATGAGGTAAATGTAGATGTATTGAATGAATATAAGGTTGTGGTGGTTTTGGGACCTTTAATAATTTATGAGGAATTCCGTAAGAAGTTATTGAGTTATGTAAATTCTGGGGGGATACTTATTCATTCTGCAGGTACAGTAGGACCTGATGATTATGACTGGTTAGGAATACAGATATTACCTGAATTGCATGTGGGATACAGATGGCAGTGGGAACAGACGGGTTGGATTAATGAGGCATTTCGTTATGTTCCTTCTAATGTGGATTCACAATCTCATGTTTTGGCATGGGCTAATAAAGGTTCACCTTTAGTTGTTTGTTCTCATTTTGGGAAGGGACAAATATATACCTGTCTTGTGCCGTGGTTTGAGTCACCGATGTTTTGTTTGGCAGGTGTTGCGGTTAAGTTGTTTGATTTCATTTTTAATTCTTTGATTCCGATTTCTATTGAAGGACCTCCATGTGAGTGGTTGGTTACAAGTGAAGAAGATAGCCAGACGATTATTTTAGTAAATCATGCAGATTTTGAATGGGAAGGGTCTATCCGATTTGTTAACCCCGATTATGATGGTAAAGAGGTTTTTGAGCTATTTAGTGGGACGAGGTTTGTAAATAGAAAAGATACTAACATAAAAATTAGAGTTCCTTCTTATGATGTTGGTGTGTTCCGATGCTATAAAACATGATATATTTTTGGATTTATAAATGAGGTGTTGAAATATATGATATGTTTTTCTGTATTAGGTAGTGGAAGTTCGGGAAACGCAACATATATCCAGAGTTCTTGTCGTTCAATTTTGTTAGATTGTGGTTTTAGTTTGCCACAAATAAAGAAGAGGATGGAATATTTGGGGAGAGATATATTGGATTTGGATGCAATTTTGATAACACATGAACATACAGACCATGTATGTGGTTTGAAACGATTACTTTCTATTTGCGATATACCAGTATTTATGACTCGTGGAACATATTGTGCACTGCAAGGGTTATTTGATAGCAATAAGAATATTGAGATATTTGAATCGGGTGACTCAATAGCGGTTGGGGATATTTATGTTCAATCCTTTGCGGTGACTCATGATGCTGGTGACCCTGTGAATTATGTTATTTCGCATTCTGGTGTACGGGTTGGTTTTGCAACAGATTGTGGTTATCCTTCAAAGTTAATGATAAACAAACTTAAAGGCTGTCACGGTTTGATTGTAGAATCGAACTATTGTCCGGATATGTTAATCAACGGTCCATATCCCGCACATCTTAAACAAAGGATAAAAGGTCGGTATGGCCATCTTTCAAACCAGCAAATGTTACAGATTGTGTCTGAAGTTATGGATGAAGCCTTGCGGGTTTTAGTGCTTGCTCATATTAGTGAAAATAATAATCATCCTGAAATTGTAGCACGGTTGGTGCGTGAAACTATAGGCAGTAGAGATATTCAATTATGGATAACCAATCAGACACACCCAACGCCATTGATTCATTTAAGTTAGCCATTTTAACAAGACGCATTACGGGACCTCGTTTTGAGCCTTTGTTTCATCGTGTGGCAACTATATTAAATTCATCGGTGGCTGTCCATTTGTGGGATAGGAAAGGGAACAGGCAATGGAAACTATGGTCAGAGAAAAAAGGTGTTTTTTGTGATTTGATTGCCTCTTCTCCTCATTGTTTGAAAGTATGTGATAAAGATAGGGCAAAGATCGTAAAGCAGATTATTAATTTAGATATTCCTTTTTTATTTAAGTGTCATGTAGGATTTTATTGTGCATCGGTTCTTTTGTTTCATCTTGACAATAATGTTTTAGTTCTGACTGTTGGTCCCTTTTATATTGATGAGAATAGGGAGGTTTTGGAGTATGAATATTCAAAAAATATGAGTAGGTATAGTATAGAAGTATCTGAACAGGATATGGCTTATTTGAAGCAGTTGCCATATTTGTTGTCGGATTCTGTAAGAGAGGTACTTTTATGGACGAAGGACTCTTTTCAAAAGGAATGGATAACACTTTTTAATACAAAAGATTATGTTGATAGGCGGGAAGAAAAGGTGCTTGGACAAAATGGGGAAACAGAATTAGAAGAGGGAAAAGTAGTCCGTTTGGAAAAATTTGACCGTGTGCGGGAGAACATGTTTTTAGTTGCTTTACGGACGAAGAATAAAGAATTAATGGAAATCGTTTTGAGGGGGAAGGGTGATGAGATACGTAATAGTAGAAGCAATTTATCACAGGCACTATTTTTATTATATATTTGGTCGATTAATGTAATAACATCAAGATTGTTCGATTATGGACTGGACACGTTTATAGATAAAAGGATATTATCGTGTGTGGGACAGGAAAATTTTCAAAATGTTAAAGGCTTAGATAGTGGTGTAAAGAGGATACGTAAAATTATTTTTTCATCTTTGGCTCCTGAGTTTTTTAGTGATAATACCTGTGTCTTTAAGAAAAAGCAGGAACGTTTTGAGAGTATTGTATCTGAGATGAGGAATCACTTATGGGCTCCTAACCTAATGAAACTAATTGAGAAGAGATTGGGAATGAATGTCTCTGCGTTAAGTCATTGGTTAAAAAGGAATGTGGATTCTAATTATGAGGACTTATTGAGTTATATACAGGTGGAGAAAACTGCAGAGTCCTTGAGGAAAACAGATGAAAGTCTTTCGAGAGTCAGTATAAAGGTAGGTGTCAAGTATAGTTCGCATTTATCTGCAAAATTTAAGAAGGTAACTGGATGTAATCCATCTGAATACAGGGCATATTTTGCAAGGAACCTTAATGTAAAGGGTAAAAATAGAGAGCAATAGGAATTAAAACCGTAATAAAGATACTATTGCAAACGAACTGACGGAATAGGATAAGGTAAAAAAAGATGGGAGATAATATTATTGTATGGATTGATATATTTATAATAGTGTTTGGTCATGGATTAAAAAAATGTTTGTTTTGACTGAAACCATAGATATAAGTTATGCTGTCAAACTAAATAAGATTCAATTTTTTGTGTTTAATTTAACAAATAAAGATAAGGAAAGATATATGAGAAACACATTGAGAAAAGGGATTTTGATGTTCAGTTTGGTTTCTGTTGTGCTTTGTTTGTTTGTTTTTTCAGGGTGTGGAGGTCCAGCAGAACAGGCACCACCACCGAAACCACAGGAACCTAGAGAATTATCACTTCCTCCCGCAGAGGGGAATCTTCCGACGACATCATTATTAAAGTTGACGCCAGAATTGGCGCAATTGGGTATGGTGTTACCCTCATTAGCGGAAGGATTGGATAAGGTAGTTCAAACAGCAAAACGTTTTTATCCTGCGGATGAAGTGGATGGATGGATACAGAATAATTTGAGGAATTTAGCGGGATTTGCTGGTTTACCAGAGGCAAAAAGTCTAATAGAGATTGCGGAAGGTAGAGGATTTGATATTACGGTTCCTGTGGGTGTTTTTGCTGATTTATCACCTTCATTTAATGATTTAATGCAGATATTAGCACCAACTACGGAGGCAGAGGCTCAAGGGGAGAAGAAGAAAATTGACCAAATTGATTGGGCACAGATAAAACAACCTAATTGGGTATTAATGTTAGGTGTAAAGGATACTGCGAAGGTAGAAGAGAGTTTGAAAGAACTGGTAGTTGAGGTTCCGGAAATTAGTGGAATAGCACCTAAAGAAGAAATAGTAGATGGTGCGAAGGTAATTGAATATGGACCATATTCGTATTTTATATCTGCTAAATATGTAGTGGTTGGTTCTACTGTTCTTGTGAAAGATGTGGCAAACCGTTTTTCAAATCCGTATGCGATAAGGTATGGTACAGCGGAAATGCCAGCAAGTTCAGAACCTGAAGGAGTTACCTTGATAAAAGATTGGAAATTGATTCCAATGTTAAATCAACTCACACCGTATCTTGTTCAAATGTCCCCTTATGGTGTGCTTGCTCAGATGAAACTTGGACCTTGGGCAGAGATGGTAAGTGAAGGGGTAGATGACCCAGTTTATGTTTGTATGTCCTTAAATCCAGAAGAGAAATTACAGGTTCGGACATTAATTGATATGTCGAAACGTCCCAAATCTGCCAGTATTTTGGGTCAGGCGAATCCATTACAGTTGCCTAAATTGTTCCCTGATAATACTCAAGCATCCCTGTTCTTTCAAGTTACTAATGAATACAAAACCTATTTAACTCAAACGGCAGTACCACAGATTAAAACTGCATTGTCAGATAAGAAACAGATAGCTCAGGGATTGCAGTATGGTTCGACAGCAATGGGATTTTTAGGTAATGAATTGGGAGTAGGAATTACAGGTACGATGGGGGATTTTCCTGCGTTGATTATTGTAATTCACGTTTCAAATGTTGAACAAGTGAAGGCATTGTTGGATATGTTGGTACCATCAATGCAGGATGAAGTTTATCGGGAAATTCCTGTGAAGAAGATAGCTGTTCCGTCGCCTATTCCTATTGCGATGGTGATGGTTGAAGATAAGGTTGTTGTAAGTAATAATACAGATGTGTTAAAGAAAATGATAGATTTGGTTCTTGATAAACAATCATCAAATTATTTGGCTAATTTAAATCCTCCTGTTGATGCAGGTGTCCCACGCTATTCGCTAATATCAATTCAGAGCAAATTATTTTTAGATACTATTTTCCCGTTAATGAGTATAATGGGTCAGAATTTAGGTGGAATGCAAATGGAGGTTGAGAAAGCATTGGCAGAGATACGTGAAATTCGCTTAATAAATGAGAAGAAGGATGGTTTGTTAGAAGGGCAGATGTTACTATTTTTTAACCCCTCGGCGAAGTAAGGTTATATTTTAGTATTGGTTAATATTAGCCACAGCAGGAATGAACTTCCGCTGTGGCTTTGTTATTAGTTATATATAGAAAAATGTGATATAATAGGTAAAACTATTTTATATAAGACGTTGTATGAAAGTTCTTCTTCTATCCCTTCAGAGAAATCTAAATATCTTAGGTTTAAAATTATTGCATCAAATCCTTTTAGAAAGAGGATATGATTCAAATCTTCTTTATTTGAATCGTTTTAATAAAGAAAATAAAAGGATGTTGGATGCGCTAAAGGGGTTTGTTAGAGATTTAAATCCGTCATGGGTTGGTATTAGCGTAACTGCATCGGAGTTTCATGATGCTAAAGAAATTACCTATTTCCTAAAAAGGGAATTTGATTCGTTCCCTGTAATTTGGGGTGGAATACAAGCGACTACTGCAGTGGAACGGTGTGTGCAGATTGCAGATTATTTATGTGTAGGGGAGGGTGAACAAACTGTTGTAGATATTTGTGAGGCATTGACGTATGGTAAACCACTGAAAGATATAAATAATCTTGCATGGTTTGAGGATGGAGAAATTAAGGTAAATCCCTTAAATCCAATTATAGAAGACCTTGATAGTTTGCCTTTTGTACCACGATTAGCACAAAAGACATTTATACTTCCAAAAGATAATGTTATGCCACTTACGAGAAAACTTTATATGAAGTATAGTGCATTTTATGGGGGAATTTATAGAATAATGCAATCTCGTGGGTGTCCTCACAAATGTAGTTATTGTGTTAATTCTATTTTCCCAAAACTGTACCATAATTGGAGGGTTCGATGGACATCTCCGAAACGGATGGTGGATGAAATTGTAGCAGGAGTTTCCGAGGATTTACCCCTTTTATTTATATCGATATTCAATGATAATTTTTTTGCTCAAACAACGGAACAGATGAGAGAATTTTTTGATTTATATAAGAAACGAGTGGGTAAGCCTTTGATTTTGTTTAGTTCGCCTAATTTTTTGACTGAGGAAAAATTAAAGATGGCGGTAGATGGTGGCTTGGCATCGATACATGTAGGTCTTCAAACTGGAAGTGAGTCTGTTTGTAAAAATGTATATAACCGTCAGATGACGCCTCAAAAATTTAAAGAGGTTGCGGAGATTATACATAAATATCCAGTAGTCCCATATTATGATATTATTTGCGATAATCCGTTTGAGACAGAGGAAGACCAAATAGAAACAGTAAAAGTATTAATGGGATTATCTAAGCCTTATTTTTTCCTTATCTTTTCGCTTACTTTATATGAAGGGACAGATTTGAGGGAACGTGTAAAGAAGGAGAAACCAGAGTTTTTGCATGATGATACAACAAAAGATTTTTTAGTACCAGCACCGACAGAATTAAATCATCTTCAACACTTTGCAACGATATTTCCTGCATGGGCAGTGAATTACTTGTTGAATCGTTATAGGGAAAAACGAAATAGTTGGTTTACAAAATTATTATTTAAGATTTATATGTTGGTGGGTTATTTCTTTTTACAACCACTTATCTATTTATGGATTTTGTTGAAGTTTAATAGGTATTCATTAACTAAATTTTTTAAGAACCTTCCTAAATTTATTGATTTTCGGGCGTTGAATATTTTTGGTCATTTTCATACGGGAAGAGATTCTACGTATGAGTAAAGGGTTCATAACTGATTTGTGCCAGTGTGAGTCCTTGGGGTGGAGCACATAGACCTTTGAATTTTTTGTTAAGTTCAAGACATTCGATTAAAAAATCTGGTTGTTGTTTCCCTCGTGCAATTTCGATAAGTGTGCCTGTAATGTTACGAACCATGTGATAAAGAAAGCCGTTGCCAATATATTCGATGTGATATAGGGTTTTAGAGTCTATTGGTCCTATAACCCCCCCTTTTTTTAGTTGAATGGAGTATAAGGTGCGGATAGTAGAGGTCATCTGGCTTCCTGTACTTTGAAATCCTCTAAAATCGTGGGTACCGATGAGATATTTGAATAATTTTTGAAGTAGTTCTAAATCGATGCTGTATGGAATGTGCCAAGCATATTTATGTGCAAAAGGGTCGGATTCTTTTCCTAAATCTATAGTGTAGCAATATTTTTTCCACTTTACATCTCGGCAAACATCAAATTCCAATGGTACCTCTTTAATATTTGTTATTTGTGCATTTGGTGATAGTAATTGTGAGGCAGAATGTCTAAGTCGTTTTGGTATTTCGGCATTGAAAAAGAAGGAAAAAACTTGTCCTAAGGCATGTACTCCTGTATCGGTACGGGATGCACCCTGAATTTGAATGGGTTGTCTTGTAATTAGAGATAAGACCTGCTCTACGGTTCCTTGTACTGTTGGCAAATTGGGTTGAAACTGCCAGCCATGAAAAGCAGAGCCGTCGTAACGAATAACCCCTATATATTGTTTTTTTTGTTCTTTATTGTCCATTATCTATATTTTTATCATTGTTGGGCACTTGTTGTTAGTTCAGGGAGCCATGTGTTTAATAGTAGTTTACAATTCATAACTTTTAATACGAGATCAAGAGGGACATAGAAGTAATGATTAGTGGCTTCAAAGCCAATACGGCTATCTTGGAGCTGATTTAGGTATTCTTTCGTGGCGATGTCCATTTCGTTGTTCAGTATCTCCCTAAGTTGAGCAATTAGTTTTGTTTTTTCTTCGTTAGATAATTGCTCATTTAGAAGTTTGTTTCTTAATAGGACGAATCGTGTTTGATTTGCAACTGCTTGGAAATGTGAAGCGCAGACTTCAATGATTCTGCATTCGTTTTCAAAAGAGGAGAGATGCTCTTGGTTATCCACATTTAGATTTTTTAATTCATTTTTGGCGGTAAGAATGGCTTCGTTAAACCCACGAGCCATTTTTTCCATTTGATTAGCAAAGATTTCTGGTGGAAAATTTCCGCACCAGTTTTTTACATCATCATAAGGGAACCCTGTCATGGTAGCGTTATATCCTGTTGGTTTAGCCCAGAGAGGATTTGAAGGACCTACCTGTACTGGACATTGGTAAACAGCGATGATATGAAATGGGTATTCTTTGAAAGCTTGTGTAATGTGTTTCCATGTTTTGACCATTATGGGGGCTAATGTTTGACCGAATCGTTTTTCGGCTACTTGTTTTAATGCGTTGTCTATATCGAGTTCGGGATTATCAATTAATAAATTGAAGACTTGAATATTTGGGGATGGGTACCCCCCTAATGTCCAGCCCAGCATAAATCCATCGAGTTTTTTTTCGCGGAGTCTGATGGCATGAGTTGCGACGTTTTCAAGAACGGGGATGTAAGGGACAGAACCTAATTCCCATGTTGTTCCTATTTGTAATTTTGCAAAGGTAGGGTGATTATATTTTTTTGCTATTTCCCAGTGGCGTGAGGCACGTGGCCCGGGTCCGGGCTCAGTCAAACTATATTCGCCGATGACTGAATTTACTCCTCCACGAGTTATTGAGATATCCCATTCGCTAACGCTCATGACGGCTGTTCTGGATGGTAAATTTGAAATGATTCCTTCGACCCAATCATCACGCCAGCCCCAATCCCATGCGATGAGTTTACATGACGAGTGAGCAGAATCTATTCCCGATTGAATCAGTTGATGAACTTCTGCGATGACCTCTGATGGATTTCGTTTTGAACAACGGGGACAATTTTCTCCGTGATGATGAGACCAGCAATTTGTAAGATTTTCGGATGCACTGATAGTAAAGAAGCCACCTAACTCAGGAACTTTTTCACAAATCATTTTTATTGCATTTTTGATATAGTTTTGAACATCAGGATTAGAAGTACAAAGAGCGGAAAAATCGCCTTCGTTCACGCCTTTTAATTCTGGGAACTTTTCATAAAAAGAATTAGGCATTGCTCGGGGTTCGTTTAAGTATAGGAAAACGTTGACGCCTTCATTTTTTAGTTTTTGGGAGAAGATACTTAGATTTTCTAATCGTTTTTCCCAACCTTCACTAATGGATGGGTCCCATGGGAATGGGGTTAATAAATAAAGGACCGCTTGTAGCCATATACCATTTACACCCAATTCATGAAGTTTTTGAATGTATCCCATTGGATAAGACTTTTCGAGGTCTGAAAATGGGTCTCCATAATGTAGGAAGTAAGATGAGCAGTATCTCGTAGGTGCATTTGTAATATCTATTTTTTTGGTTTGTTTTTCTAATGGGATTTCTTTTTTTAGTTCTTCAATGAAATGTAAAGGTCTTTCTCCCCATGAAGATATACCGTTTGGGAATAGTCTTTTGATAGTGTTTCCGATCTGTTCTTCATATTGGATTGTGTCTTTATCAGGTTCCTCAAAAATTAGAGGTTCACATTTTGGTTTGAAATTGCCTAATTTAATAAATAGGAAATCATCTTCTCGTAGTGTATATGCTAATTGATGGCTGTTCCAACCCAATAATTTCATAATTTGCTCATAGGGTAATAAATGCCAGTTCCGACGGATAATTGTGCAATGCAATTGTGCTAATTCTTGTGTTGTTAAATGAGGTGGGTCAGGTAATCCCATTCGTTTCCCAATAGATAAGATGTCTTCTTCTTTGGCTCCGATAGTTTCGGCTATTTTTTTAGTTGGGACAACAGACCAATTTAGCCATATATATGTATGTAATCTATCTTTGAAAAAGGCAGAAGGGACTGGCTCTTTATCTATTGGGGCTGGTAATTCCCATGCTTTTAAGATTAATAATAATGTCATAAAATACATCATAGGATATTTCCTTATATATATGATGTTTCTGAATAAGTTTTATTTCAAGTTAGTATTTTAGAAATAGATTATAAAGAAAGAGGGTGATGAGAAAAAAGATGAAACGAAAAGAGAGGGGAGTGATATAAAGATTAGGTGAGTAATTGGACGATTACACAATTTAGAATAAATATACATGAAGAAAGGGTAACGAGGTATGACGAAAGAAATGGAGCCAGACGAGTTTTTTAGATTATGAACTGTCTAACCAGAAGCCGACCTGCCGTGGAGAATTTTTAAGGTAGATGCAAGAGGTGATTCCGTGAATAGAATTGGAACAGAAGTGTATAGATGTGGGGTATACAAAGCGAATTAGGGTGAACTAACTCGTCCATCGTTATCATTTCGGATATTGTCAGGGAGTTTATTTTTACAGGCATGGTATGGGTTATCAGACCTGCAGACGGAGGAACAGATAGTAGATTGTTTATCCTTTCGAGAATTTTTGGGTATCGGCTTTGATGGTGTGGTGCTGGACGAGACAACGCTATGTCGGTTTCGGGGTTTAGAGAAGAATGGGGCATATCACTTCTTGTCAGTGGCGGGCTATAATTTGAAACGGATGTATAAGGAATTGAGGTGGTAAATGGAGATGGATGTTATGTATAGGTGATAAAAAGAGAGAAAAAACAATAGAAAATAACAAATAAAATGGGTGAAAATAGAATAAAATAAGTAGGAATAAACCTCTGAGTTCTTGTTTATGTTGATTTTCAATCGAATTTCTTCTCATAAAAACATGTATAACTTATATTAAAACCTCATACTCGCCTTGTTCAGAGATATCTCATTTCTTTTATTTGCAAAAATTCTTAGTTTAGGTATCCGAGGGCATTTAGCTGTTGCTGGACTTCTTCAGGAACCTCAATTTTGGTTCCACCTCCAGTAGCTAACTTTCTCTGGATAGCAAGATAGGGACCTGAATCCTCAGGAAACTTTGGTTCGGTTTCCCAATATATGTGGGGAACAGAAATATCTACGGGCTTATTCTTTTCAAGCTTTATCACCGATTGGTCAGGTAAAACTAAAGAATATTCAGGTCCATTTATTAAAGAGATTTTTATTCTCGATTGGGGAGACTTAGGCACGATAACTACCTTACCCAAATCCGGGATAAAATTAGTCTCTCTGATTAATGTTGGTATGGAACCTGAATATTCGATGCCCTTATTTGGAATACATATTGTTCCCCCTGTGCCATATATCGCTATAACTTCATTATCAGGAGATATAAGTAATTCAAATGTATTATTAACATCCGCCCCAGAAGTGTTCTTATAGGAGATAATATATCCTCTTTCCTTTTCTTTTTCAGTATTCCTTAACATATTTCTCATTTGCTCTAAAATACCACTTTTTTTGATGGATAAATCTAAATTTTCACTATCAGGTAAGGCTAAATTAAAAAGATGTTCTTTCCTTTCTCCACCATTTAGTATATATTTATAATCTTTTTTGATAATTGCTAAGTTTTCCATACTTGGGTTTTGAGTGACTAAGAAGTCTCTTAACTTTTTACCATTTTTTATTAAAGGGAGAACAGAAAAGCCATCAAACTTATATGGTAATTTATCAGAATGGTATCCTATATAATCAAGCACAGTAGGAACGATATCTATCAGTGATACTAACTCGTATATGTTTGTGCCTCTAAACTCTTCATTGGGAAATTTTATCATCATAACTACTCTACAAGTGTTTTCATATACACCTGTGTGTTCATAAAATCCATTTTCTCCAAAAGATTCGCCGTGATCGGAGACGATTATGATCAGTGATTTCTCATATAGATTATGGGTTTTCAAATATTCAAAGAAATTTCCCAGTGCGAAATCCACCTTTGCTATGCAATCATCGTAGCAGGTTTGAAGATAAAGATTCTCGTACGGATTGAGTAAAAAAGATTTCCCTTTAAATATGAGATTATCAATCATAATTTGTAATAGAGAGCGTGGATTAGCAGGCAAACATTCGGGAGTAAGTTCTGAAGGTGCATCTATCAAATTGCTAAAAAATCTAAATCTATCATCATTCGAGTCGTATATTTGCATTCCAGATTCCATTTTGGAATGTAAGTCATAGACATGGGAGAAAACAAAAAAAGGT